>NZ_JBFADP010000011.1:0-87162 GCF_040641415.1 Streptomyces sp. NPDC020875
GCCCCGTGCGCCGCGGCCGCTGCCGGCCCGCGCCGTGCCCCCTCCACCCCCACGACAGACCCCCGGTATCCCCACCGCCCATGGGCCGGCCCCCGCAGATTGCGGGGGCCGGCCCATTCGCGTTCATGCCGCCGGGGCGGCCTTGGCTAGCGCCTTCTCGACGTGGGTATCGACCAGGGCCGGTGAGCCGGAGACGACGACCAGCACCGTCCCCGCGCGGACCGCGGTCTGCTTGACGACGCTGTCGCGTCCGGCGGCGGTGAACGTCAGCAGCTGCGACCACACCTCGTCGCCGAGGTCCGGGGCGGGCAGCTTCTGCGTGGCGACCTTCACGGGCGTGCTGCCGAGGACGACCTGGTACACGGGGCACGAGGCCATGGCGGCGAAGATCCGCCCCGTCCCCGTCGACAGCCGGGCGGTGGTGTCGCTGTAGAGCTCGGTGGAAAGCTCCGCGTCCCGGCCGCCGGTGTAGGTGAAGGCGGCCTTCGCGCGGCGGGGGAAGTCGAGCGAACCACCGGCACCCGCCTCGCCCCCGAGCTTCTCCAGCGCCGGGCAGCCGATCACGGTCACATCGTCCCGCCCGGCCCCTTGCCCGGGAACCCGCTGGGGCTTCGGGACGTAGCCCTCGCCGAGGTCTTCCGCGGTCAGCAGCCGGTCCCGCAACTGCCCGGAGGAGAGCACCGGGCCGTCCGTGGTCGCCTCACTCTTCCCCGGCGCCGTGGCCACCGGGGCGGACACGCCTCCGTTTGCCGGAGAGGTGGAGGGGGTGTTCGCCGAGCAGGCCGGGAGAGCGAGCAGACACAGGGCGGTCATCGTGAGGACGGCGGAGGTGGAGCGGCGGGGCATGGGTCTCCCAGGGGTGATGCAGACAGGAATCGGTGTCGTAACGCTGAAGGGCGCGAGCGATAGGCGGGCGGGCTGAGTGGGACCGGTACTAGTGGCCGAGGAAGCGGATTCCGTCCTCGTAGCTGCCGTGTTCCTCGGTCATGGGGCCGCTGTTGCGGTTGAACCAGGCGGTGTCCAGACGGGTTTCGTGGGTCTCGTGGCCGGCGCGGCACCGCAGCCACACCCGGCCCTGGGTGCTGAGGACGATCCAGTCGCGGTAGGTCTCGCACCGCGAGCAGGTGACGATCTCGCCGTCCACGACCAGGGGTCCGGGCCAGGGCATCATCAGCCCGGCCGTCTCCCGCTGCGACGGAGCGACGAACGACGGCGGCAGGAAGTCGGCCACCACGGTGGGCTCAGCAGGGTCCGGCTCGGGAACCGCGGCTGTCGCGGCTGCCAGGGCCCCTGCCTCTTCCTGGTCGAGCTCCTCCAGAGGGCTCGGGATGCTCTGGAAGTAGTCCCACATTTCCCGCCCGGCTCGCCGCAGCTCCTCCTGGTCCCGTGCCTCGCGCCTGCGATTGAACATCCGTTCCCCTTTCCTCGCCCCGTGCGGACACCGAGAGCGTGCCCTATGCACGCGTCATGCTTCAACTCTGAAATCCGTGTACTCACCTCGCCTTCCGCTGCTGGTCAGAGCGCTGGCCGGGCGTGGTGGCCGGGCCCTGCGACGGCACGGTGTTCCTGCTGCCGACCGGCGGGATCGCGGTGGTGTCGGCGGGCAGGTCCGCCATGCGGCGCAGCCGCCACACCAGTACCTCGCTGACGGACTCGGCGGAATCGAGTTCGCGGCGTCCGGCGGCTTCGGCGAGAAGGCGGGCGGGGTCGTGGCCGGCGGCCTGGGCGTCGGCGAGGGTCGCGGCCAGCGCGGGCCAGGCCGCCTCGCCCAGGACCTGCTCGGTCAGCTCCGTTGGCAGCGCGGCCCGTACGACCGCGGCCTGCCGCCGCTGAACCGCCAGTGAGAGGCGGCGGCCCCGCTCGTGGAGAACGCCCAGCGGGTATGAGGATGCCTGGCGGTAGGCGGCGCGCAGATGCACGGCGGCCTCGCGGGCGGCGGCGGCCTGCTGCTCGTGCCCCTTGCGGGCGTGCCAGTGCGCGGCGGCGGTGACCAGGAAGAACGCCATATCGATGACCATCGCCGTGGTCGCGCCGTCCTCGCCCCGGCCCAGCGCCGGTCCGCCGTGGACGAGTTCCCGGGCGGCCCGCCGCAGCGCCCGGTCGTGCCCGGCGGCGGCCCGGACGTGCGAGCGGGTCGCCCGCTCGAACGCGAAGGCGGCGTCTCGGAGCTGTCGGCGAGTGTGCGCGGCCGAGGTCTTCGCCAGCGCGTCGAGAACCTCCCCGGCCCCGGTCAGCTGCGCTGCCACCAGGCTGTCGTCGCCCTGGTCCACGACCAGAACCGCCTGCCACACCGCCTCCGCCGCCCGCCGCCGCGCCCCCGCCGGACCGGCGGCCACCGGCCGGTGTCCCACCGGCGCCTGCTCCTCCGGACTCTCCACCGTGGTTTCGGTACGCGACCAGCGTTCGCGGAGCCGGGGGAGGGAAAGGTCGGGGGCGAGCTTCGACCCCGAGTAGAAGACCGGTTCACCGTCCTTGTTGCGGTCGTCGGTCAGCGCGACGGTGTACCCGAGCAGGTCCCCCGACGGCGCGACCCGGCGCCGTACGAGGAGCCCGGCGGCGGCGAGCCGGTCGAAGAACTCCGTCTCGTCCTGGGCGCCGGCGACCGCCCGGCGGACCGTCTCCCGCAGCTCCTCCCGCGGCGTGCGCTCCCGCCGCTCGCGGGTGGCTTTGTGCCGTTCGGCGCTGGTCGGCCGCCGGGCTGCGGTTCCGTCACCGGCGTTGAGCCGCCGGAGTCCGTACTCGGCCTCGATACGGCGGGCCTCGGCCTGGGCGCGGGCGGCGTCGTTGTTGAGCCGGGGGGCGCGCCCGTCCTCGCGGGCCAGGGTGGCGATGATGTGGATGTGGTCGTCGGCGTGCCGGACGGCTGCCCAGCGGCACCCGGCGTCGTCGCCGACCGGGGCGATGCCGGTGGCCGCGACCATCCGGCGGGCGATCTCGCCCCACTGCTCGTCCGTCAGGACCGGGTCCTCGGGTGCGGCCCGGACCGACAGGTGCCAGACGTGGGGCTTCCCGCGCCGGCCTCCGGCTGCTTCGACGGGCTGGTCGAGGAGCTGCTGGAGATCGGCGTACGTCGCGTCGGGGTCGCGTCCGGGGTCGGGGGCGAGGCTGTCCCAGGCCGCGACCAGATGCGGGTCGACGTGCTCCTCGTGGGTGCCGGGGCCGTAGAGGTAGTAGAGGAGGCCGATCGTGCGCGTCCCGCGTTTGTGGACCCGGGGGATCATTCCGGGCCCGTTTGCCGTACGCGCTGCTGGGTGAACTCCTCGACCTGTCGGGCTGCCCGGCGGACGGCCTGGAGCACTGCTTCGGTCTGAGGGGCGTCGGCTCCGGAGTTGAGGGTCTTGGCGACCTGGTTCAGATTGTTGCCGATATGGCCGAGGTGACGGCGCAGCGCGAACAGCTCGGTGAGCATCTCGCGTTCTTCGGCGACCTCGGCGGCGGTGCGGTCGAGATCGCGGGCGGCTGTGAGCGCGGCGTGGGCGAGGAAGCCGGACGGCGTCATGGAACACGCTTCGGCGGCGGCGAGCAGACGCTTCTTCTCGTCGTCGCTGAAGCGGCTGGCGATCATGTGCACGCGCTTGTCGGCGGACTTCTTGCGCGCACGATTACGGCGCGGCGGGCGCGGCACGCTGTCTGCGTGCGTGCAGGTGGACGCGTGACACGACTCGGGCGTCTCCCCCTGCGGATGAGGTCCGCCCCCGGCCTCATCCGCCCGGACCCGCGCCCCCCGGCGCGGGTCCGGCCCCGCCACCCCCGGGGCGGGGAATCCATAAGTAGCACTCCCGACGGGAGTGCTACTTATGGGATAACTTGCTCGTCCTCGTTTCGAGTTGGTGGTTGGCGAACCCTGGCCGGGGGCGGGTGCGGTGGGCGGGTTCGTCATCGGATCCGGCTCCCGCGTGTGCGGGCGAGGGCCTGGAGCTGGGCGGCGAGGTGCAGTACGTCGGCCGGTCCGGCGAGAACCTGGACCGGTGAGGTCGGGGTCCGCTGGACGAGCCACTGTCCGGTCGGCAGGGGGATGGCGGCGTGGAGCAGTGCGTGGCGGACCAGGGTTTCGGTCCAGGCGCTCGCCTCGGCGGCCGTGACGGCCTTGGTACGGGGTTCTGGGGGGTACATTACGCATCTCCGGTGGCGGGAGGGGGCGGTGCCCGGCACGGGGCCGGGACACCGCGAACGAACAGGGATGTTTCAGGGACGGGCGGTCAGCCGCATTCGCGGCAGTGCTCGAAATGGCGGGACAGGGCCTTGGCCATGGCGTGTTTGGCGCCGAGGGCCCGTGTCGCGCTGACCTTCCCCGCTGTCCGGCCGGAGTTGCGGTCGGCGTGGTTGAGCAGGCCCCGGATGTCGCGCTCGTGGCTGGCGCGGATGCGGGCGAAGCGGTGGCAGGTCTTCATGGCTGTCGGGTCGTTCGCTGGGATCGGGGCAGATGGGCGAGAGCCGGATCCTGATGGAGCCGAGACTGGAGTTCGGTGAAGCGTTCGTTGCTGATCTGGATGGACTGGGCGCGGAGGTAGGGGCGGATCACGCGGCGGGTCATCCGCCCCTCCGCCAGAGCCGCGGTGCGGGCCAGCTCGACGAGCCGCTCCATCGGCACCACCACCACCTCCTCCAGGCCGTCGTGGTCCCCGCCCGTGGTCCGTACGTGCTCCCGGACCACGGAGGTCTGGTCCGTACCCGTGGTCCGGGTGCTGTCGCGGACCGGACCACTCTGGTCCGCACGGCTGGTCCGCCCCTGGTCCGCTCGTTGGTCCGGCGGTTGGTCCGCGGCCTTGGTCCGCGGTCGGTCCGCAGTGGTCCGGTCTCGGTCCGCGGTATTGGTCCGCACCGGGTCCGCCGGGTGGTCCGCAGGGGTTTCGCTGGTCCGGTCCGCCACGTGGTCCGCGGTCCGCTCGCCGGACCAAGGTGCGCGCACCGGCTGGTCCGCGGCTGGTCCGGAGGATGCTTGCCGGATGGTCCGCTGGTGGTCCGCGGCCTGATCTGCGGCGTGACCTGCGGAGATGCTGGTCCGTGCGCTGCTCTCACGGTGGTCCGCTGCCAGTTGGTCCGCAGGCCGGGCCTGGTCCGCGGGCGTGATCCGCACCCGGTCCGGGCCGTGGTCCGCCTGGTCCGCCGCCCTTTGGTCCTGGTTCGTGAGCGGTTGGTCCGCGGGCTTGGTCCGGGCATGGTCCCTGGCCATCTCTTGGTCCGCGGCTGTCTGGTCCGCAGTCGTGGTCGGGTCCGCCGGGCTGGTCCGGGGGCGTTTCGGCAGGTGGTCCGCCTGGGCCGCGGCCTTCTGGTTCTGGTCCGCGAGCGGTTGGTCCGCAGTGTCGGTCCGCACCGGACCGGGGGCCGGGTGGTGGTCCGCACGGTCCGCGGGGTTGGTCCGCTCGGGAACGGGCGCCGGGTGGTGGTCCGTACCGGTGTTCGGCTGGTCCGTCGCACTGCTGCTGGTCTGGTCCGCGCTCCCGGGCCAATCGTCCGGCCCGGTGCTGGGGTTCGGTCCTGTGGCGGGTTTGGTCCGCTGCTCCGGGGCGCCATGGGTATCGGTGGCCATGGCGGGTATGGCGGCCGGTGCTGGGGCGACTGCTGGCGTCTCGATGGGATTGCCGGGGTGGGCGACGAGCCGGTGGATCTGGCGCATGAGGACTCCGAAGGAGACCAGGGCGGCGGTGGGCGGGACGGCGGCGACCACGTAGTCGAGGACGGGGACGGAGCCGCCCCGGCCGGTGCTGCTGACGCCAGCGATGTTGAGGGCGATCGAGCCGACCGAGCCCGCGGCGGTCAGGGCGATGGCCCACCAGTCGACCTCCTTGCGTAGTCCGGCGCGGAGCATGAGGAGTTCGCCCGCGACGATCGCGGCGTCCAGGGTCGCGGGCCAGGCCCACTGCCGGGCGGGGGAGTGACCGAGCCCGTGCTGCCCGGCGACTTCCGCGAGGTGGGCGTAGGAGAGCCAGAACGCGGCGCCCGTGAGCGCGACGATCACTATCCCCGCGGTGACGAGGGTCCACTGCTCGGCGGACTGGCTGCTCATCGTGCGGCTTCCCGCCGCCGTGGATGGGCCGGGGGAGACGGGAGCCGGGGGGTGAGGGGCGCGGACGGCGGATGCGGCGGTGTCGGGCGGGGTGGTGCGCGGGATCATGCGGCCTTTCCGAGCGCGGTGATCAGGGCCTTGGTGTGGATGTGCCGGGCGACCGGGGAGAACTCCTCCGCGGGCTTCTCGTCCTGCTCGTCGTCCGACGTCTCGCCGTCGCTCCCGGAGTTCTCCGGCCTTTCCCCGTCGTCGTCCTGGTCCCCGGCGGTTCCGTACAGGCCCCAGTGCCTATCCCGGTCGGCGACCGCGTGCGCGGCCTCGCGCATCAGGTCCCGGGCGTAGTCCAGGTCGAGGCGGAGGGTGTGGGCGAGGCGTTCGGGGCTCCAGCCGCGGACGTAGGCGTGACGGGTGACCGTCTCCCGCTCGGCGTCGGAGAGGTGGACGTCGCGGCCGAGGAATGCGGAGCGGACCCGCTCGTAGTCGAGCCGCTTGCTGATCTTCGCCCGCCACGGTCGGCGTTCCTTCTCCGTCAGCCCGCCCCAGATCCCTTCCTTGGAGCCCTGTTCCAGGGCGGCGTTGAAGCACGCCTTCTTCACCGGGCAGCCGCCGCACAGGGACTTGGCCTCGGCGATGGACCTGTGGTCGCGGGGCAGGGGGAAGAACAGCCGGTCGGACTCGCTCGGGGGCAGGTCGCGGCAGGCGCTGCGGGCGTGCCAGCTGTGGTCGGCGATCCCGCGCAGGATCGGCCGGTCGTCGGTGGTGGTGATGTAGCGCATGGGGGTTCTCCGGGTACGCCTCACGGACCGTGGACACGTGTCACCGCGCGGGCTGCGGGCATGGCCGGGTGAAGGAGGCGGGCAAGGGGCGCGGGGGCAGGTGCCGCGCCGGACGGGAGGAGAGCGGGCAGCGGGAACGTCAGCGGTGGCTGTAGCGGCGGTCGGGGCCGGTGAGTTCGACCGCGGTGCACATGCCGGACAGGCGGGACAGCACACGGTCGCCGACCGCGGTACGCAGCTGCTGGGTTCCGGTCCCGGGCTGGGGGGCCGGGGGAAGGTTGGTGGTGACGACGGTCGGCAGATGGTTCTCGCCGCGCCAGGCCAGGAGGCGGAAGGTGACATCCTCCGTCCAGGCCGTGGTCTTGGCCGCGCCGAGGTCGTCGAGGACGAGCAGCGCAACGCGCATGGCGTGCCGGAGGACGGCTTCGGTATCGGTGCTCTGGGCGCGCATCTGGCCGTAGAGGTCGGCAGCCTTGACGGCGTGCCAGCGTACGGCGCATCCGTCGGCGGTCAGCGATCGGATCGCGCCGAACGCCTGCCTCGTTTTGCCGGTACCGGTCGGCCCCCAGAGCAGCAGCGAGGGGCCGGTGCGGATCTCCCGGCGTCCCGTACGGCCGTAGTGGGCGTGCCGTTCTCCGGCGTAGGGGGCGGTGGCCGAGGCGGCGACGGTCCGGACCCAGGCGGCGACGGCGGGATGGTCGGCGACCGCGTCTCGGTAGTCGTACGGGATCCGCTTCTGGGCCGCTTCCACTGCGGGGAGGGGCTCGGGCGCCGGGTCGTCGGGCAGCGACGTGCCGGGGGCGGGGGTGATGCCGCGGGCGGCGAGCTGGGCGTCGAGGCGCCGGCGGAGCCGGTCGGGCAGGGCGGGCTGCGGGTCGGCGGACCGGTGGAGGGTGCGGGTCACAGCGGCCTCCCGAACACGGCGTTGGCCGGCGGTGGGGTGGGGTTGAAGTACGGCTGGTAGCCGCTGGTGGTGCTGGCCCATGGGGCCCCGCCGGAGGCGGCATTCGGCGCCCCGGCGCCGACCAGGGCGGGCGGGTTGACGACCTCGTTCACCAGGCTCGGCAGCACGCTCGGATGCAAGGCCCGTGCCCGCAGCCGGTCCATCGCCGTGCGGATGTCGGCGGCCTCGAAGCCCTCGTCCAGCAGCCCCTTGATCTTCCGGCCCAGAAGGCCGCGGACGTCCCGGGGCGTCGGCGCGGGGCAGCCCTTCACATACTCGGCCACCAGGTCCTGCGCGGAGACCGTCCCCGGGGCGGCGCCGGGTGCGGGCGCCTCGCGCCCCCTACGGGAAGATCCAGGATCCAAGATCCCAGATCCAGGCCGTGAGCCTTCACTGAATTCCGTGGCAGACATGCCCTGACCTGGGGTTTCATGGCGAACGGCGTCCCGTGGTCCGGGCAGGGGCGACACCGGCCCGGACGGGGGAGGCTCGGGGACGGTGTCGGCGATCACGGGGCCGGAGGAGGGTTCCGTGATCGCAGCGGCGGTGTCGGGGACGTCGAGCGGTTCGGCGAGGGAAGCGTCCGAGAAAGTGGACGGGGCCGTCGGCGCGGCGGCGGGCACGAGGGTGGAAGAAGTGGTGCGGTTGGGACAGACGCCTCCCTCGCACCGGCCGCAGTTGCGGTGGGCCTGGTGCCCGGAGCACCGCGGCAGCCGCGACTCGCTGGCGCGGTTGATCTTCTGGTGGCGCTCCCACGTCACGATATGGAGATACGTACGGCCGTCGCACCCGGTGTAGCGGCAGATCAGTCCGGCAGCGGCCAGCTCGTCAAGGTCCCGGGCGACGTGCGCGGGGGTGTGGTCCTGCCGCAGGGCCCAGATACGCCCGGCGATGATCGCCGGGTGATCCCGGAACCGGCCTTCGTCGTCGGCCTGGGTGAGCAGCCCGACGAACGTCACCAGCGCCGTCACGGAAACCGTGGCGATGTCCTCGGACTCCCATATCTCGGGCTTGATGGTGCGGATCCGGGCCATCAGGCAGCACCCCCGGCGGCCGACGTCGTAAACAGGGGTTTCGTGGTGGCCGGGAGCCCCGGCCTTCCGCGCAGAGCGGGAGGCATGCCAAACTCTCTTCCGAGGAATGCCGCACCGGGTGTCCCGTGGAAGGGTTCGGTGCGGCGGTGGGCGGCTCGGCCCTTGCCGGGGCACAAGCCGCTGATTCAGGTCGGTCGGCGTCTGAGAGTTCGCGCTCTCAGGCGCCGCCGTCGTTCTGGGCCCACCTCTGCGGCGGCGTGTGAACCGCCGGGTGGTCTCGTCGTTTCGGGGTTGCCGGGCTGGTTCGGTTCCCGGGCGGATCCGCCCGGGTCAGCAACACACCACAGACCCGGTCCGGAAGTCCATACATAGCTCTTGACTTCTGTACACCTCTGAAACGCTGGTACTTCCGCGTTCCCTGCGCCGCGAGCCCGTTGTCCGTCGCGCTGTCGGCCGGCCGGGCGCGGCACGGCGCCCTTCGGTCCCTGTCCGAGTGGGCAAGGGTGTTTCCGGTCGGGAATTCGGGGGGCGCGGAGGATGGCTTCGTGGTTGCACAGTGCGATCTTGCCCGCACTTCCCGTGTGCGTCAACAGTCGAGTGATTGCGTCAACCGTCGGTGCGTGATCTAGTGTTCTCGCAGGTCAAAGGCCATGCAGTCGTCAATGATTGTTGATGGGCCTTTGGTTGTCCTTCGATACCGCTGGGAGTGTCCGTGACTGACGGGTACCGGCAACTGGCTGAGAGCCTCCGGGTCATCTCAACTTTGCTGCCTCAAACTGGACTTGACCGCCGAGGTGTCTTCGATCTCGGGCACCTCTCCTACGAGACCTCGCTGTCCGAGGAGGACTTGCGGGTCCTGCTCGCGGGGCGGAAGATCCCCCTGCCCGGGTTCGGCGCGGAGGTCCAGCGGCGGATCCGGTTCCTGGCGGAGACGCGGCAGCGCGAGTACGAGACCGAGGACGGGGCCGTCGGGCGCCGCACCTACACCCGCGGGGAGATCGCCAAGGGGTGCGGCATCACCACGGCATGGCTCAGCCAGCTGCTGATCAAGCCGAAAATTCCTAAACTGGCGCATTCCAAGTCGATTGCGGATTTTTTCGGTGTTCCGGTCGAGTTCCTCACCGACGAGCCCCCGAAGGCGCTGGCGCGGGTGCTGAACGCGGACGTGATCCCCCGGCTCCGCGGTCTGGCCGGCGGCTCTGCCGACACCGTCGCCACCCCCGCCGCGATGAGGATCGCCCTCCGGCTCGGGGACAGGGAGATGGACCCGGAGGCCGAAGCGGCGCTCCTGCTGTTCATCGACCGTATCGCCGCGTCGCCGAAGTCCCCCTGACCGCGCCAGCGAAGCCGACTACCGACCGAGTCCGCGGAGCTTCTCCCGGTGGAGCCCTCATGAGCAAACGCAAGATGACCCGCCTGCGCGCCCAGATCATGGCGGGCATCCAGCCCGTGCCGTCCGACGCCGACGCCCTCTTCGAATCCATCCGGGCCTACCTGGAGACCCGGACCGGGCTGCCCGTCGAGCTGCACTTCGAGCCCATGCCCGAGCGGACCGCCAGCGGCCTCACCATCCGCCTCGCCGACCGCGTGATCATCGTGGTCGAACGCCACACCACCACCCTCCACCAGCTGGTCATCCTCGCCCACGAGATCTGGCACGCCCTGGAGGGAAAGTGCCAAGGGCACCCGGTCCGTGAAGCCGCCGTCGCCGCGCGCAGCCTCACCGCCAGGCTCGACCTCGACGCCGGCGCCATCAGGAGTCTCGCCGCCCGCGCCCATGCCGACAGCGCCGGGGCGGAGGAGGAGGCGGATGCAGAAACGTTTGGCCTGCTGCTGGGCAACGCGTTCCGCCCCTACCTCGAAGTCCGTCCCGCCTCCGACGGGGTCGCCGCCCGTATCCAGGCCAGCCTCGGCCACCGCGGAGCCTGAGACGTCCCGTTGGGGTCCCGCCGGGCCCGCGTGGCGCTGGCTCGCGCCCCCCTTGGCCCGGCGGCCCGGGAGTCCCCCCGCCCTCCGCCTTGCGGTCCACAGCACCGGACCCCACTCCCCATCCGGCCTGCTGCGAAAGAATCAAACAATACGAATCGCCATGCTCCTGAAGAAAATCCCCGGAAATGCACATGACTGCTGAAACGGCATTCGCCGTCCCCGCCGGCGTCCTGCTCGTCGCCACCCTGATCAAAGTCGCCGACCTGGCCAGGAATCCCCGCGACGTCTTCCTGCGCTCGACCTGCGCGGTGCTGGCGGTCGCGTTTCTCGTCTTCGCGACCGGGGCCCCGCCCATGCTGGCCGCCGTCAACCGCCTGACCGGGGTGCCCAACATCGCGGCCCCCATCGTCTACTGCATCCTGACCGCGTTCTCCGGATCCAGCATCGTCCTGCTGATCCACTGGCGCGACGGCGACACCGCCGCCACCCGGCGGTCCACCCGCCTGTGCCTGGGCACGTACGCCGCCGTCGCCGTCGCCATCTGGGTCCTGTTCGCCCTCGGGGACGCGCCGGTCGAACGCCTGCGCGACCTCGACACCTATTACGCGAGCACCCCGTTCATCCGCGAGATGATCCTTCTCTATCTCCTCGCGCACACCGTCGCCGCCGTCACCATGACGCTCCTGTGCTGGCGCTGGTCCCGGCAGGTCAGCGGCGCGCTCCGCGCCGGACTGCTCACGATCGCCGCCGGCTCCGTCCTCGCCTTCGGCTACGACGTCCTGAAGACGACGGCCATCGGCGCCCGCTGGACCGGCCACGACCTCGACTGGCTCTCCACACAGGCGGCCTTCGCGGTCGCGGGGGTATCGGCGGTGCTGATCGGCATCGGATTCCTCGTGCCCACGGTGGGCCAGGGCCTGATGTCGCGCTGGCACACCGGCCGCCGCTACCACGCCCTCAGGCCGCTGTGGAACGAGCTGCGCCCCGAGATCCCTCCGGCCAGCGCCGCCCCGCTGCCGTGGTGGTCGCCCCCGGACCTGCGCCTGCTCCAGCGCGAACGCGACATCCACGATGCCCTGCTCCGGCTGGCACCGCACTGCGACCGCACCGCCGGAGAACGCGCTTACCATTCCGCCCTCGACGCCGGACGCTCGCCCGCCGCCTCCCGCCTCGAAGCGGACGCGGCCGTGGTCACCGCCGCCATGATCGCCAAAACCCGCACCACACCACCGCTCTCGCCCCCCGACCGGTGGACCGTGGAGTCAGCCGCAAACGCGGTCGGCCTGATCCGTCTCTCCCTGGTAGTGCGCTATTCACCACTTGTCGCCAAGACACGCCGAGGGCGCACATCGGCACACCGGATGAAAGGCCCGGGCCGGTGAACGGGCCGGAAACCATGCTCAATCAGTCGGCCGGCGGAAAGGAAACGGTATGAGTTTCGACGGCGTCGTCATCGGAGGCGGATTCACGGGGACCCTCGCAGCGCTGGCTTCCATCCGGGGAGGTAACCACGTACTGCTGCTGACCGGCGATGAACGAGACGGACAGCACCGGCACGGGACCACCCCCCACCTCCTGCCCTGGGGGAGCCTCCACGACATCGACATGTGGGTGCCCGAGCTGGGGGCCCAACTCGCTGATGCGGGTGCCAGAACGGTTCCTCTGCCGGAAGGGCTAGTCACCCCCGGAGCACCTGTGAACCGCTGGGACGCGTCGTACCTGAAGGTATTCGGCTCCAGCCGGCACCTGTTCCGGACCACCCTGCGCGCGAACGCGGAAACGGACCACAACTACTACGGCCAACTGACCGTCCGTGCCGGAACCGCCACGGGACTGCTCGGCTCCCGTCACGAAATCAACGGAGTACGCGTCCGATCCGGCGACGGCACGATGGAAGACGTCCACGCACCGCTCGTCGTCGACTGCAGCGGCAGGGCATCCGCCGCCCGCGACTGGCTGACCGCCCTCGGGCTCCCGCCCACCCGCCGGACAACCCGGGGAGCCGGACTCGCCTACATTCAGCAGGAATACGAAATCCCCGGCACACCGCCCCACATCGTCTGGGATCACTCCACCATCCTGGCCCCGGTGGAAGACGGGAAGTGGATCCTCGCGCGGACGACGGAAACACCGGGCGACGAGGACCCGGCAGCCCTACGGCGGCCCGTGATCGACAGCATCCCGCACATAGCCGGCGCCGAGCCGGTCAGCGCACCCACTACGATGCGGCTTCCGCCCCGCCACATCCACCACTACGGCGAACAGCCGCACTGGCCGCGGGGATTCGCCGTCCTCGGCGACGCCGTTGCCACCCACCACCCCCTGCACGGCAGAGCGGGCGACATCGCCCAGGCGACGGTCGAACTCTTCCACCAGGAACTCTGCCGGGGAGGAATCGCCCACCCCACCCTCGCCGAACGAACCCAGGCCGCGGCCAACTACCTCAACGCACGGGCATGGGGCATACCCGCGAAACGACCCGCACGAAGGAATCGGCCCAGCATCGGCGAAAGGGCACAAGAAATGCGCCGCCGCTCGGGATTCGCCTTCAGATGACCGGCCGTGAGCGCGGCCCCGGCTCACCGGCGACCTCGCGGAAGCAGATCAGACACATGACTACCCGGGCTCGTCCGGGTCCGTGGTCATGGCGGAGCACACGCTGGCCAGATCGCTGAGCATGTCCTCCACGGCGACGATGTGCCGGCGTACGGGTACGGGTACGGGTATGTGGGTGCGTTCCCACTGGGCGACGCCGTCCTGTCATCGTCGCGCCCACAGCGTGTCGAGTTCACGGAGGGTGCTCCGGGCCTGCCACAGGGCCACGGAGGTGGCGGCCAGGGCCATGCCGAAAACCTGACCCGGGTGTGCGTCGATCTCGACGGCGTGCTCGCCATCACCTTCAGTCCCGGCGGTCAGCCCGTCCACGGCCTGGGGCACCCGCCGACCGGATCCTGGACGAGGATCACCCAGCACTGCGACCACGCCACGATCACCCACTCCGGACCCCGCGACCTGTGGACCGAACGCCTCGGCCTCACCGCACCGTGAATCACCGCCGGACGCCCCGGACCCGGCGCCGACGCCCTGACCGTCAGCGCCTGCGGCACCCACATCCTCCGCCGTACCGGCACCGCCCCGGCCTCCTGGACCTCTGACCACCACGCCGACCGTGACGGTCCCGGGGGGAGAGAGAGCAGTCTCGGGGCCGTCGCCATCGGAGCGGTATCAGACGATCTTGCCCGGCCCCGCCGACGGGAGCCGTCTACGGTGGGCCCCTTGGTCGACCTGGCTGGTCCGGGAGGAGGGTGCGGAACACCTGGAACTTACTGGGGGTGGTGCCGCCGAGGGATCAGCCCGACGGCACCGACGCACGTCTCCCAGCGAGAGTTCAGCACGCCCTCGGAGCGTATTGCGGCGACGGACGGTTCTGAAGTCGATCGTGACGATTTCACCCTGTCCGGGTACTGCGTCGCGGCTTCGGAGGGGTCCGGCGAGCACTGGTCGGGCCGGGGTAAATGCCGCCCGGGGCGGACTGCACCGGCGCCAGGAGTCCCGGACCGTCCGGGGAAACCGGGGTGGTTGCGTGGTGGGGCGGGGCGATCATCTCGGCGACACCATCGTGGAGGGCGTGCCCGGCATCGAGCCGGTGTGGATGCAGCGGTCCACAGCAGGTCCGGACATGCGAGTTCGGTGTCCGGGTTGAGGCTTGCGTGAGCTATGCCGCAGCGTGGGGGCCGGATTCAGCGAAGAGCGTCGCGCAGGGCCTCCTCCATGGTTGGGAGTCGGTCCAGCAGGATCAGGGCCGCCTCATGCCGTACCCGCCCGTAGGCTTCCATCGCGGCGTCGACGATGTGGGGCCGTTCCACTGGTACCGACAGCGGGAAGGCCGAGCAGAGCATGGCTGCACAACCGACACGCAGCGAGGACACGAGATCGTCCGGGGACGCGCTCGGGTTGGCGTCCCGGTAGGCCAAGGTGAGATCTGTGTATCCGGTGAGCCAGCTCTCCGCACTGTTGTCCAGCACGCTCTTGGGGTCGCAGCCGAGACGCGCGATCTCCCAGGCAAGGTACCCGGATGCTGGCGGTCGGAAGTCGACGATCGCGGCGACCTCGTTGTCGTTGAACAGGACGTTGGGGCCGGCCATGTCGCCGTGCAGGACCTGGACGGTCAGCTGAGGAAGTGATGCGAGGGCGCGCTCGACGTCTTCCAGGATGGCCTGCCGCTCACGCGAGGCTTGGAGGGCCCACGTCTCGAATTCCCCGAGCCTGGACTTGTGCTGGTACGCATGGATCAGGCGCTCGAAGCGGTCCCGCGAGGCAGCCATGTCACATACCGCGGCGCCGGGTTCCCGCCTGGGTGCGGCGGCGGGGTGAGAGGCGAGCCTGTTGTGAAGGCGGCCCATCGCCGTGCCGGCCGCTGCCCACCGTGCACCCGCCAGGCCGCCTTCGGCGCTCGCGGTGTGCGGCACGTACGACCACAGGGACATCGGCAGCGGGCCGTGGGCCTGGATGAGTTCGTGCTCGCGGGTGCGGGTGGCCCGCGCGGTCGCGACGCCGCCGTCGGCGCAGTATTCGGACAGTTCGACCGACGTCCGCTCCGGATGCAGGTGTTCGCGGGTGCGGTAGACCTTGGCGAAGTGCCGCCGGCCCTCCTGGTCCACGACGGCGTAGTTGTCCGTCGCGGTGCCTTCCGGGATGCGCGTGATGTCTGCCGGGTGCAGTCCGTAGGCGAGCATCAGCGTGGCGGCGACGGCCGTGATCTGCTCCTCCTCCGCGGAGACAGGCTTGGGGGCGGGTCGGTGAGATGGGGTGGACATGGTCTCCTCGTCGAAGCGAACGGAGCCAGCGGACAGATGCCGTGGGGGGTGCCATGCGGCTCGGGGCGATCCGGTGGCGGGTGCGGACCGTGGCCTCCAGGTCGCCGACGGACGGCGCCGCGTCAGTGCGGCCATCTGGTGGAGCATCACTCGTTCGGGCGTCGCGGTGCCCGGGCCCGCGACCCGGCATCGCCACCGGCTGCCGGCAGGCGCCCGGCCGGTCAGAGCGACACGGCGGCCCCCGTGCCGCGTGAACCGGCTGATCGAGATGATGGACGCGGCAACCGCTATCGGCCCTTCAGGGCGATGGCGACCAGCCCGGCATCGCACCGGCGAGCCGTAGCGCCGACCGGCGGCGCTACGGCGCCGGGCAGGGGTGCTCGTCGCATAAAGTGCTGGCGCGGGGTGTTCGTGTCGATCACCGTACGGTGATCGTGGATGCCTTCGTTCTCGTCTGCGCAGCCAGCCCTCGGGCCGCACCACCAGGAGGAACCAGTGTCGTCCCCGCACGTGATCACCCCGGAGGAGCAGCTCGCCGAGGCGAAGAAGCGGGTGGGTTGCCCGGAAATTGTTGTGATTTGCGGCTCCACTCGTTTCATGGCGGAGATGGCTGAGGCTGATGTGCGGGAGACCATGGCCGGACGGATTGTGGTCAAGCCGGGTTGCGACCTGAAGTCGTCGCATGAGTTCTGGTCCGATCCTGTCGAGGCTGAGGCGCTGAAGGTTCGGCTCGACGCCTTGCACCGGTCGAAGATCCTGCTCGCCGACACGGTGCTCGTGGTCGGCGATTACATCGGAGACAGCACCCGGGCCGAGATCGCGCACGCCCGGTCGCTGGGCAGGCCGGTGCGGTTCACGCACCCCGAAGTCGATCCCGACGCCTGAGCGCCCGCCCCTAACGCCTGTCCGGGCGCCCTCTTGGACTTGACCATCGAGCGGGTGACGTGGTGGTGGGGGCGCGCTCATGCTGCGGCGGCGCGCATCGCGGCTGTGATGGCGGCAGCGAGTGGTTGTTGGTGGTTCATTAGGTAGAAGTGGTCGCCCTCGTAGCTTTCGAGTCCGCGGAAGTGCGTGGTGAACGCCTGCCAGGAGAGCAGATACTCCTCGCCGGTCAGCTTGTCGTGGCGGCCCCCGAATGTGGAGAGCGGAACGGGCAGCGGCTCGCGGCCGTGAGGCGGCGTCCAGTTTTCCAGGAGTGTGAAGTCGTTGCGGAACACCGGGGCGAACTGGCGCCAGACGGTGTCGTTGTCGAGGAGTTGCGGTGTGCTGCCGCCGACGTTCCGCAGCCAGCCGCGCAGCTCGTCGTCGGACATCAGGTGTGGGCGCCCCTCGGTGCCGGCCTCTGACCGTGGGGCGCCGTAGGCGGACACCCCCAGCCAGGCAGGGAGCGGGTCCTGGTCGTGGTGGAGTCGGCGGGTGAGCTGGTAGGCGATGGCGGCGCCCATGCTGTGGCCGAAGAACCCGAAGGGCCGGTCGAGGAGCGGTTCGATCGCGGTGTGGAAGTAGTCGACCAACCGGTCGCAGTCGTCGATCAGCGGCAGCGCCTGCAGCTGCCCTCGGCCGGGCGCTTCCAGGAGGCAGAGTTCCCATCCCTTCGGGAAGTGCTCTGCCCAGCCCCGGTAGAGCAGGTGCGAGCCGCCGGCGTGGTGGAACAGGAACAGGCGCACCGCCGGGTCGCTCAGCGGCCTCGGGCGGATGACCGGCCCGGCGGCTGTCTCGCCGACGAGCTTGGAGAGGAGAAGGGCGTGCAGTTGGGAGAGGTTTTGGGCCCCGCTGACGGCCACCGTGTTCTCCGGGACGCCGTACGAGGTCTCCAGGCGGGTGGAGATCTCGAGCATCAGCAGCGAGTCGATGTCGAGTTCTTCGGTGAAGTGTGCCTGGTCGGTGACCTCTTCGGGTTCGATCTCCAGGACGCCGGCTATCAGGGCGCGGAGTTCCTCGATGCTCACGGTCGCAGTGGTCATGGGTGTTCCCCCGGCTCCTGGGTGGATGGACGAGTGGTCGGCCACGGGGTGAGCAGCAGAGCGGCTGTCGCGTCGTGGCGGGGGCCGCCGACCGTGGCGAGTACGTTTCCGGTGGCGCCGGTCTCGAAGTGGGCGGCCGCGGCGGCGCACTGCAGTACGCCCAGTGCCCCGGACAGCGGGCCCAGCTGGGCTTCCAGGTCGATCCGGCGCGTGGCTGCGAGCAGATGGCCCGCTCCGGCACTCGCTTCGTCCCCGAGCCACAGTCCGATGGTTGTCGTCTGCGTCATACCGGCGTAGGAGAGTGCCTCGGCGAGGTCCTGGGCCCGTGCGTGCCCGGCGATCGTGGCGCGCGGCCGTGCGCCACGATCGCCGGCTGGGTCCGCTGGTTCGAGGACGACGGCGACCGCCGTGTCGGTGGACTGCTCGCCGAGCAGCTTCTCTGTCACGGCGCCTGCTGGTTCGACGCCGACGACGACGGCTGCTTCGGCGCGCCCGGCCAGCATGAGGTTCCGGGCCCAGGCGAGGGCGTCCAGCCCGCTCGTTGCGCCGTTGCAGACAGTGAGGTTGGGGCCGCGCAGGCCGTAGCGGATGGCCACCCAGCCGGCGACGACGTTGCTCGATGTCCGGGGCAGGCCGAGCGGGCTCAAGCCCCTGACGCCCTCTGCGGCGATGGTGTCGGCGGCGTCGCAGACGCTGTCCGCGTTGCCCAGGTTGGTGCTGACCACGACGGCGGTCGCATCGGCCGCGCCCGTGAACGCCGCGGTGGCGTCGGTCAGGCCCGCGTCGTCAAGGGCGGACTCGACGGCTCGCAGGGCGAGCCGGGACGCACGGTCCTTGTGGCGCAGCTCGCGTCCGGTCAGTCCGGTGGCCGGGTCGAAGCCGCCCTCGCCGGGCAGCGGCCCGAGGAGGTCGCCGTACGTCGCGACACCCGGGAGCGCCAATCCGATGCCCGTGACGACGACCGTCCGCGAGCTCGGGTCGCTCGTTCGTGCGGTGCTCGTTCCGCTCATGGGGATGCCTCCACGATTGCGACGGCGTTGATCCCTCCGAAGCCGAAGGCGTCGATCTGCGCGATGGCCAGGTCGCCGGCTGCGGGGGCGCCCTGGACCAGGCCCAGTTGCGTGGCCTCGGGGATCGGATCGGTGAGGCCCAGGACCGGGGGGACCGTCCCTTCCTTCATGGCGAGGAGCGCCATCTGGAGGCTGAGGAGTCCCGAACCGCCCAGGGTGTGGCCGGTCATCGCCTTGATGGCGGTCATCCGCGGACCGGGCCGTACGCCGTGGAAGATGCGGTTCAGGACGCTCGCCTCGGTCACGTCGTTGAGGGGGGTGCCGCTGCCGTGCAGCATCACCAGGTCGATGTCGTGCGCCCGGACCCCCGCCCTGCGGTAGGCGTCCTTCACCGCGCGGGTGATGCCGTCGGGGTCGGGGGCGGTGGCGTGGTGGGCGTCGCAGTTCAGGGACACGCCGCGCACCCGGGCGTGCACAGGTACTCGTCCGGTGCCGGTGCGCTGGACGACGACGGCCGCCGCGCCCTCGCCCATCAGCATGCCCTTGTGCGTGGTGTCGAAGGGGCGCAGCGCGCCGGGGATGTCGTTCTGTACCCGGTCGAGTGTGCCGAAGCCGCTCTCGGTGGCGGCGTCGGTGCCCGCGACGACGACCGTGTCGGCCAGGCCGGACTCGATCATGTCGGTGGCCAGGCCGAGCGCGTACAGGGTGGCGGAGCAGGCGTTGGCGAAGGTATACGTGTTGGATGCCCCGAAGGCTTGCTTCAGGGCGGTGCCGAAGTGCAGTTCTTCGAGCGTGACGTCCGCGTTCTCGCGCCACCACAGCTCGAGGCTGCGCTGCTCGCGCATGGTGGTTCCGACCAGCACGGGTATCTGCGACAGGTCCTCGCCCAGGCCCGCGTCGGCGGCTGCCTGGCGGACGACGGTGGTGAGCCAGCGGGTGGCGCGTCGGGGGATGTCGCCTCCGGCCGCGGGTCGGTCGTCGATCTCGTAGGCGTAGGCCGCCCGGTACTTGCCGGGGTCGAACGCTCTCAGGGGTGCGCGGCTCTCCTGGCCCGCGCACAGTGCGGCGAATATGTCTTCGAGGCTGGCGCCGATGTTGGCGACGGCGGCCATGCCCGTGATGTCCCAGGTCACGGCTGGCCGGCCGCCTTCCGCAGGGCGAAGGCGGCCAGCTTCCCGGTCGACGTCGTCGGGAGCCCGGCGAGGAACTCCAGGCGGGCGGGCCGCTTGTGGGCGGCGAGAGCGCTACGGATCGCGGCGATCACCGCGCGGCGCACCACGGCTTCGTCGCATCCCGGCCGGGCCACCAGGTACGCCACGGCCTGCTCCAGGCCGTCGGCGTCGCGGCCGCCGACCACCGCGCAGTCCTGGATCCCCTCAGCGCTGCGGATGACGTTCTCGATCTCGCCCGGCGCGACTTTGTAGCCGCCCAGGTTGAGCAGGTCATCGGTGCGGCAGAGATGGGTGAACGTGCCGTCCGGCGCACGGCGCACCACGTCGCCGGTGTAGGCGCCGCCGTCGGCGAAGGTGACCGCATCGGCCTCCGGGCGGCCGATGTATCCGAGGGCGACGGTCGGGCCGGCGATGTGCAGCCGGCCCTCCAGGCCGTCGGCGACGGGCGTGCCGTCCGCGGCGCGGACGGTCGCGGTGGTCCCGGGGACCGGGACGCCGAAGGTGCCCGGACGCCCGCCCTCCGGCGGTGTGCCGACGACGATGTGGAGGACCTCGGTGGCGCCGAGGCCGTTGAGCAGCCCGGCCTGGAAGGCGGTGCGTATCCGTTCGCCGAGCGGCGCGGGAAGATTCTCGCCCGCCGCCACGCACAGCCGCACAGGGCCGCAGGCGTCCGCCGCCGTTCCGGGTGCGTTCAGCAGTGCGGCGTACAGCCGCGGGACGGAGAACAGCACGGTGGGCCGGTGTCGCTGTATCGCGGCGGCGAGCGCGTGGACGTCGACCGGGCCGCTGATGAGCGCGACGCGGGAGCCGGCCGCCAGCGGGCACAGGACGGAGGCGCCGAAGCCGTAGCCGAAGCTCATCCGGGCGCTGGAGAGCACGGTGTCCTCGGGAGTCAGCGCCAGGACGGTGCCGATGCCGTCGGCCATGGCCGTGATCGCTCCCGCCGAGTGCCGTACCCCCTTGGGCATGCCGGTGCTTCCGGAGGTGTACTGCACGAGGGCCTCACGCCCCGCATTCCACGCGGCCGGGGGGCCGGCGTTCTTCGGGTGCCGTGCGGGGCCGGGTTCGACCGTGGCCAGAGCGGCGCGGACGTCCGCGCCGGAGAACCGGGTGGTGGTGGGGAACAGCTCCTCCAGGGCTCGCTGCCGTTTGGGGGCCGCGTCGAGGTGCAGCATCGCGGCGGCGCAGTCCGCGCCGATGTAGCGGACTTCGTCGTCCGTGAGTACCGGGCTGATCAGCACGGGGACGCAGCCGTGCCACCACAGGCCGAGGACGGCGACCACGGTCGCCACGGAGTCGTCGGTGACCAGGAGGCCGCGGGTACCCTCCGGCACTTCCGCGGCCCTGAGGGCGCCCGCGTACCCGCGTGCCGCCTCCAGAAGGCCCGCGTAGGTGACCTCCCCGGCCGTGGGGTCGAGGTAGGCGGCCCCATCGCCCCGGCCGGCGCGGACATGACCCGCCACCAGGCGGTCGATCAGGTCGACCGTGCAGTGGTTCGCCGCCCGCTCACCGAGCACGCTGACCGCGGCGTCCAGGCTGGTGAGGGCAGAGCCTTCCTCGGCGGACAGGGCTCCGAACTCACGCTCGACCGCGGCCGTGACCGCGGCCTTCTCCAGGGAGCTCATGCCGAGGTCCTCGTAGAACAGGGCGCCAGAATCGACGTCTTCCTCTGCCACTTCCAGGACAGACGCCACGATCTCTCGCAGCTTGTCGCGCACTGTGTCGAAGGGTCCTAAGTCGCGCACCGGCGGGGTCCTTTCCGGATCGTCATGTCCGAGCGGGAGTTCAGGTGATAACGAGAGCGCCGAGGGAGCGGAGACCTGCTCCCGGGGCTGCCCCGGCCGGACCATCGCGTGGTATTGACCGGGAAAGAAGGACCGGGGCGGAATGCCGCAGCGCTCAACGGGAGCGCTCAGACTCCCAGGCCGACCTCGCAGGGGAAGAAGACGGAGACGCCCCGGGGCTCCTCCGTGAAGATGACCCTCTTGGACAGTGCGGCCATGAAGCCGAGCTCGAAGATCGTTCCTTTCCCGACGAGCCCGCCGGGGTTGCACACGATGACGGCATCGGCTTCCCGGAACGCGTCCATGTGTACGCACTTGTGCCGCCACGTATCGCGTTCGTTCTTCAGAAGATCCTGATAGTCGAAAAGAATGAAGTCGGTGCCCACGGTCTCCGGCTTGATCCTGGTGCTCAGCGGGCTGAGCACATCGGCGCCACTCCCGCGCAGCCGGGCGACGGTGTCCTCGATGTACTCCAGGGACTGCTGGAAACTGCCGCAGACGACAGCATTCCGGAACTCCTGCCGGATCACGCCTTCCACCATGTCGTCCGATCCGCAGGCGGACATGCCCGTTTCCAGGTAGAACCGCTGCAGCTCAGAGGCGACTATGTTGAAGTAGAGGCCGGTGTCGACGTAGACGCTGTTGACCAGAGTGGCCGCGTCCGGCTGCGAGAGCTGCTGGAACGCCCCGGTGGCGTACAACCGTGTTCCCCTGTTGTCGACGACATCGTGGAACTCGTTGAGGCCGGAGCAGAACTCGCCGACTCGTTCGGCCAGCACGTCGGGGGCGAGAGTTCCCCCGAACGCGATCCGCTCCCTCTTGAGCAGTTCCAGCTCACCGCTCCGGGAGTGGAAGACGCTCACGCGTTCCGAGTCGAAGTGGACCAGAACCCTGTCTAAGGCCGCCAATGTGTTGCTCTCCTTCTTCCCGTTCCAACGCGTTGGGGTTTACTGCCTCAGCTGAAAAGTGGACGAGCGTTCCAGAGGCACGCCTGCTACGCGTGTTGTCCACGGAGGGCGTTGAGGTACTTCTGGGCGTACTCTTCCTTCCTGTCCCCGTTGTACTGGGTGATGAACCGCGGGTGCTCCAAGGGCACGATGCTCGTGAAAAAGCGCTGGCCCTCGTTCACTTTCGTGAGGAATCTGAAGTTCTCGCCGCTGCCGATGCAGTAGCACACCGAAGTGTCGGTACCGAACGCCAACTGGCGCTCCAGCGTGTCCACGAGGAAGGAGCGCAGGAGCTCCAGCAGCTTCTTGTTCTCGTAGTAGTTGCAGTTGACCTCTTTCCCTCCGGGTTTCGTTCTCACGAGACCGAGGGGACACACGAAACTCATGACGAAGTCGGCGTAGAACGTGTCGCGGCCCCCGTAGCGCCTGATGACGTCGTGCAGAAACCCGGCGGAGGGCCGGCTGACCGCATAGCCATCGACGTCGACTCCCGTTTCGCTTTCGAGGAGCTTGGCGTCTTCGAACGGGACCCCGGTCACGGCCGTGCCGCGCCGGGCGGGCGAGCTCCCCAGGACCAGGCGCCGCGGCTTGCCATCGTCGTAGTACTTGCCGTAGAACGCCGCCGTCACCTCCCGGACGCGTTCCTTCCGGGGGCCGCTGAACGGATTGATGACCGCGAACCCGGGAGGCACTTCGAGCACAGTTCCCGCGAGTTCCTCGTTGAACCGCAGGATCCGCTGGGCAACGGTCACTGGCCCGCTCATGGCAGAAGTCCTTCCTTCAGGCTTGTCACTCTGAACACTCCAGTCGCATCCACCCGTTTGCGATCCAGCCGCCCCACAGATCTGACGGAAGCCGCGGACGCGGCCGCCGAAGGACCGGCGGAAATGTCAGGCGGCGACAGCCGACAGGTAAATCTCGGTACTGGTCGGGAACGTGCGAATGTCCTTGAATCCGGCACGAACGAGTTCCATGCCGACCAGGCTCGCTGTGTCCATCCCGCGATAGATGTCGACGAAGTCCGTACCCGGGATTATCAATCCCGGCACAACACGACCCCGCTGAGTGTACAGAAATCCGTTGGCCACGGAGACGATGATCACCGCGCCCGGCTTCAGTACCCTGTGCGCCTCCGAGGCGGCTGCGGACGTGTCGAAGAACGATGAGTTGTACGTCCTCAGGGAGACATACAGATCGTAACCGTTCTCCGGTAGGGCCGACAGGTCTTCGGCGCTGGAGGTGACGGTTCTCGACGAGGGGATGCGCCCGCGTATGTTTGCGAGACCACGCTCCGCGATGTCGACGAAGGTGATCTGCGGGCAATCCGAGAACAGAGCCGCTGCTTCGTAACCCCCTCCGACGCCGACGTTGAGGATGGTGGCGGCAGACAGAGAAATTGCGGACGACCTCTTGTGAACCGACGCGAAGTCGTCAGTCCATTTCGGGTTGGCGGCACGGGCATCGAAAGCGTATTCGTAGGCGCCGTACTTCGCGTCAAACGCCTCGGACAATGCTTCGCCAACGACGCGATCGGCCTCTTTAGGCTCGATTCCGTACATTCGGCACAGCAGCGAAGCGAGTGCGGCCCTCCCTCTGTTCGCGTGGACATCGCTCCTGGAAAGCGCGAATCCCTTCGACGTCAACCTGGAAGAAACTGTCTCACTGATGCGATGCGTCGAGTAGTGAGGGTTGCACTCGATGTTCTGCCCACTCGCTGCGTAGGCGCCTTGGTTCTGAGCGAGGATCTCACGCTGCAGATCGTCGGGGAAGCGGTGTACAGGCCCTCGCCCGATGACGGGATCTTCGTCGAGGTACCTCGTCAACGCGGGGTCCGGCAGACCCACATAGACCCTGTCGATGCGCACTGCCTTCGAGAGTTCGCCGAGCTCGAACGCGCGGTCCGCTGACAGGGTGTTGACCGTCAGATATGCGCTGTGCGCGCTGCGTGTTCCGAGCTCTCGCACCTTGCTCCGCAGAGTGCGATACCAGGATGCGCCTCGCACTTCTCCCTCGAAAGCGGAGCAAATCAGCTCGTCACGTTCAGAGACGAGCGCAACACCGACCCGCCGGCCTGACGGCGACGCCCTCTGTGCGACGCCAACGGCGTATTTCATCCAATAGGCACTGTTCAGGCTCATGCGGCCCTGTGCCCCTCGACGTGGGCGAGGTCGCGGTACTCCAGCGACGCCGAGACGGCGTCCGCCCGCCATCCCAGCTCCTGGAGGAGCCTGACTAGTTCCTCACCAAAGCCGCCTGTCCGCGCGCCGGATCCCGTACGCGTCATCACACCACCGTCCAATGCCGTTGAGGGACAGCTGCCGCAGCCCGCCTGAGCGTGGGAACCCCCCGGCTGGGCCGCGCCGGAGCGGGCCGATCGCCCTCCCGGGCCTCCGGAGCGACGGCGTGGGAGTACGAGCGGCGGACCGGATGCAGCGGGGAAGAAGCCAATAGTCGGAGCAACCACGCCTTTTCGTACAGGAGTTGGAGGGGGTCCCGGCGGGGGTCCCGTTCCCGGGACCCCTGCGCGCGGGACCTCTGCGGGTGTTGGATGGAGGGTGTGACCGAGCTCACCGGACATCGTCTGACCCTCGCCCGCCAAGCCCGGGGGATGAACCGCGCCGACCTGGCCCGGGCGATCCGCGCCGCGGCCCTGCGCCGCGGTCTGCGCTCGGGCGTGGACCGGCACCGGATCCGCAAGTGGGAGGTCAACGGGGTCATCCCCGACGCACACTCCCAGAGCTACCTCGCCGAGGCGCTCGGGATTCCCCAGGAGGCCGTGGACGCCCGGCCGTGGCCCCGCTGGCTGCCCTGCGGGGTGATCCCCCTGACCCCCTTCAGCACCGTTCCCGCGATCCGAGAGGCCCTGACCGTGGACCGACGCGCCCTCCTCCTCACCGTTCCCGGCGCCGCCCTCACCGCCCTCGCCGCCGACTGGGCCCACGCCGACACCCACCCCCTCGCACCCGCCCCCGCCGGCCGGCCCGTCGGCGGCGAACTCGTCGACTTCCTCGAAGACACCGCGAGCCGTCTCACCGCCCTCGTCACCGAACAGCGCCAGCACGCCGCACCCCTCCTCGACGCACACCTGGCCACCGTCAGCGACCTCATCGCCCACGGCCGCTACACCCGCCCCCTCGGGCTCCGCCTGCACACCCTCGCCGCCAGCCTCTGCCAGAGCGCCGGATGGCACCGCTTCGACCTCGGCCGCCACCAGGACGCCACCGCCTACTGGACCGCCGGACTCCACAGCGCCCACGCCGCGGGCGACCGCGACCTCGGCGCCGCCGCCCTCGGCGACCTCGCCTACGGCGCCACCTGGCGCGGCGACCACACCACCGCCGCCGCGATCCTCCACCACGCCCTCACCCGGGCCGACCACCCCGCCGCCCGCGCCCTGCTCCACCTGCGCCGGGCCAGGGCACTCGCCGCCCAAGGAGAGAAGAAGGAAACCCTCCGCCACCTCGCAGCGGCCGAGCACCAGCTCGGCGCCGCCGCAACCCGCCAGCGGCCCGCGTTCTGCACCTGGCTCTCCGACGCCGACCTCGCCGTCGACAGCGGCCAGGCCCTCGGCGACCTCGGCGACCCCGGTGCGCACCGGCTGATCCGGGAAGGACAGGACCTGCTGCCCGCCGCCCGCGCGAAGACCCGCGGAGTCTTCCTCGCCTACCAGGCGGCATCCCACCTCGACCGGCGCGAGCCCGAACGCGCGGCCACTGCCGCCCGGGAAGCCCTCACCCTCGCCCAGGCCATCGGAGCCCCCCGCTGCGTCCAGCTCGTCCAAGACCTCATCCCCCGCTTCACGGCCTACGCCACCGGCGAGGGCGTGCCCGAACTCCTCACCCGCGCCCGGGCCGCCTGAACGACGGCCCCCACGGATGACCCCGCCCCCACACGACACCCCGACCGCATCCCGTAACCGGACACCCTCCACGCCCTGCCCCCTTTCTCCCGCACCCGCAGCTCATCGGACCGCCAGCCCGCCACCGACCAGCCCCCCCCCGGGGAGGCACACAAGGGGGCACACGTTTCCGACTCCCGAACGGCTGCCACCCCGGAGCCCGGGGCGGACTACACCGGCGCCAGGGGCCCCGGACCGTCCGGGGAAACCGGGGTGGAGGGGCGCGGCCCGCGGCCGCCGTGGCGGCAGTGAGGGCACCACGGCCTGAAACGGTTGTGTGTCCGCAGGAGCCACTGGACGCCGGCCACGGTGGTGAGTCCCGCGATGAGGAAGACCCGGGAGACGGGGAGCGCGTTCTCCAGGCCGGCGAGTGAGTAGAGGGGCGGCAGGCCCAACAGCAGCAGGACCGTCTGCGTCCCGTACACCAAGCGCATGCGTGCCGGGGTGGCGAAGGCGCGGTGGAAGACCGTCAGTGCCAGCCGCCAGCGGCGGTTGTTCTCGATCTCCTCACTGGCGTTGAGCGTGACCACCCGGACGCACTCCTCGCACAGCGGTCCGGTGCGGTGCCGGGTCTGGAGGGCAATGGCGCCGCCGAGGAGCACCACTCCGGACGAGCTGGTGAGGATCGCGGCAGTACCTGACTGCAGGACCAGCAGGCCCAGGGCCATCATGACCACTCCGGCGGCCTGGACGGCATCACCGTAGTGGCGGTGGAAGAAGAAGCGCAGGTTCATGAGGTGCGCACCTCCGTGGCGGTGGCGGTGGCGGATCCGGGCGGGTTCCCGGTCCGCACCGCGGGGGCGGATCCGGATTCGGCGGGTGCCGGGCGGGTGGCGGGTCGGCCCGGCCACTGGAACACCAGGCGGCAGTGCGCCTTGTCGAGGATGTCGCCCGCGGGCAGCTGGTCATCGGGCGTACCGGCCGGGTGGACGGACAGGGCGGGGTCCTCGGCGCCGTTCCGGACGTCCCGGTCCCAGGCCCGCACCGTGGCGGCGAGGCGTTCGGCAAGCCGGGGGCCTTGGTCGCCGAAGGCGTGGACGGCCCACTCCCACAGACTCTCCGTGGGGGTGTCGCCGTGGCGGATCTGCTCGTAGGTGAGGTAGGCCAGAGACCCTTCGCCGGTGATGGCGGGTGCGGCGTCCCCCGGGGCGAGCCGCACGGTCCCGCTGTCCCGGGCTCGGTCGGCGGACAGGCGGCAGAACCCCGTCTGGGTCGTTGCGGTGTAGAGCTGGAGCGAGCCGAAGTAAAACCCGGACCCCATGGTCACCCCGGTGGCGATCTCGTGCCGGGGTCCGCGCAGCGCCGCCTCCAGCCCGCCGGTACCGGCGGGCGGCCCGTCCTCGAACCGCAGCCGCAGCTCCCCGTCGAGCAACTCCACGGCCGGGGCACGGCGGGCGTGGGCGCCCTGGGCCCGGACGAACCCGCAGTGGGTGAACTTCCTGGCGTGCAGCACCTCCCCGCGCCGCTCGAAGGCGATCGCCCGGGTGTAGCCGTGGATTTCCAGCGGGAGCACGAGGATCGCGCCGTCGGCGAGCTGCTCCCGCCACGGCGGGGCGATGTCCCGCACGTTGTAGGTGATCATGATGCCGTCGAAGCCGTCCCGGGGCGCCAGGCGGGCGGGGGCGCCGGCGGCCGCGTCGCCCTGGAAGGCGGTCACCCGCCCGCTGCCGGCTTCCGCGGTGAAGCGGCGGGTGCGCTGGACGACGTAGGGGTCGATGTCGCCGGTGACGACCCGGCCCCCAGGTCCGGCGACCTGGGCGAGCAGTTCGGCGTTGTAGCCGCCGGACCCCGCCTCGAACACCACCGCCCCCGGCCGCAGCCGCAGGCTCTCGATCATGTCGGCCTGGAGCCACGGCGCGGACACCGAGCTGGTCGCCCGCCCCGTCGCGCTGCGGCGGGTGACCGGGGCGGCATCGTCGTCGTACGCGGTGCGCAGATCCTGCTCCGGCATGTACCGGTGGCGGGGGACGGTCCGCAGCGCCGTCTGGACCGGCTCGGAGGCGGCCCAGCCGCCGGCGGTCACGGCGTCGGCCATCGCACGGCGCAGCCGTACCGCTTCCGCGGGTTCTCCGGGGACGGGCGGCTGGCCGGCGGCGAGCGGGTAGGAGGTGACCGGTGGCAGGCCGGGAAGGGTCCCGGGCCAGATCTCGTTCAGCGCGTGCGCGGCCGGGGTGAACACCGGGCCCAGGGCCGCGAGGGAGGCGAGGGTGTGCCACTCCCACTTGGCGAACAGCTGGGGCTCCGGGTTGGACAGCGTCCCCGACCAGGCGGTGACGCGGACCACGGCGGTCAGCCGCGGCACTCCGACGACGGCGTCGAGGAGCATCGTCACCACCACCGCGCTGTCCGGGGCGGCGACCAGCCCGGTCTCCTCCTCCAGCTCCCGTACTGCGGCGGCGGCCAGATCCTCGGCGCCCGCGCTCTTCCCTCCGGGCAGCTCCAGCATGCCCTGGGCGGAGCGCCCGAGCAGGACCCGGCCGGCGTCGTCGGTGACGACGGCCAGCGCCCCGATCAGGGCGTGCCCCGCGGGCGTGCCCTTCTCCACCGCCCGTGTCGCCGGCGGGCGGTGGCCGCGCAGGATGAGCAGGGTGAGGCCGTCCGCGTCCAGCCGCTCGGCCGTCTCCCAGTCCCCGGCCAGCAGGGCGATCTCGGCTTCGTCGAGCGCGATGTCCCGCCGGTCCCGAGGGACGTCCGCAGCGGTGGGGGTGATGACCACCAGCGCGCCGCCGGGCCGAAGCCGCTGCCCGAGCCCGCGCACCACCCCTGTCCGGCAGGTGAGGAACGGATAGACGAGCCGGAGCGTGATCAGGTCGTACCCGCCGGGGTCGAGGCAGTCCGGGTCGCCGTGCTCGACGTCCAGGAGGATCCGGCGTATCCGGTCGCTGCCGGGGTGCTCGCTGCGGGCACGGTCATGGGCACTGGCGGTGTAGTCCACGGCGTCGACCCGGTACCCGGAGGTAGCGAGATGGGCGGCCAGTTCGCCGGTGCCGCTGCCCACGTCGAGCGCCCGGCCGTCTCCGTCCGGCGCGGGGACGTGCTCGGTGAGCAGGGCCCGCTCGCGTTCCCCGAGCGGCCGGAAGCCTCTTCCCTCGCGGTAGTGCGCATCCCATTCGTCCGGTGTCTCGTACACGTTGGCTAGCTCCTTCGTCCGGGGTGATGCGGGGGTGGGGATCAGGCGGTGCGGGCGGATCGGGGGTGCTGCGGTATCCGGGGCAACGATCGGGCCTCCCTCCCGAACGCACGTGTTTCAGTCGGACTGGATATCGCGTGAACACGCGGTATCCCAGGGCTGCAGGGGCCACCGACCCGGGCGGGACGAGGGCTGTGCCGGGGCGAGACGTGGCCGAATCACGGCCGCCGACGGCCGTGATCGGTTCTTCGGCAGGGACGGAGCGGGCGGATCCGGTACCGGACGTGGGGCGCGCCACGTCATCCCGCTGCCGACCGCGTTCCACGCAGCCCGGCGGTCCGGTCACCCACCCGGCGGCCCGGGTCCGCCGGACGCCCGGGCCGCCGGCACCGCCGTCAGACCCCTGAGCGGGGAGGCCAGGAGGATCCCGGCAGGTATCGCATGGAGCACGACTCCGGCCGTCAGCGCCGTCCGCACGTCGGTGGCGGACGCGAGGGCCCCGGCCGCGAGGGCGGCGAGCGGCCGGGTGCCGGAGGTGACCCACATGAACACCTGCTGGGCCCGGGACTGGAGTTCCGGCGGGGTGAGGTGCTGGCGCAGGGTGCGCTGGGTCGTCCCGGCCGCGAGCGCGATCCCCGTCTGCGCCGCCGCCCCCAGCGCGAGCACTCCGGTCCAGTACGGGCCCTGTCCCGCGGCCAGGAGTATCAGCCCGCTCAGTGGATAGGCGGCGTGTCCGGCGATCAATACGGGGCCGGGCCCCAGCCGGTCGGCGAGGCGGGGCGCGGCCAGCGCGCCCAGCAATCCCCCGGCGCCTGCCGCGCCCATGATCAGACCGAGCCCGGTGCTGCCGGTGCCGGCCTGAGTCAGCAGCCAGTACGCCCAGAACGTGGCCATGGTGCCTTCGGCGATTGCGTAGACGATCAGGGCGTGCATCTGGGGCCGCAGCAGAGGATGGGACATCACGAAGGCGAACCCGCCGCGGATCGAGGCCATCGTTCCCGGGCGCGACCCGGCGGCCGGATCGGCCGGCTGTGTGCGCGGCAGCCGGGTCGCGCACCACGCGCTGACCAGATAGGAGACCGAGTCCGCGACGAGCGCCCGGACCGCTCCGGCCAGGGGGATCAGCGCGGTGGCCGCGAGGGTACCCGCGGTATCGGCAAGAGACATCGCCGCGACCAGGCGTGAGTTCGTCTCCGGCACCCGCTCGGGGGTGACGAGCTCGGGGACCGCGGCGTACGCGGCCGCCTGGTGGAACACCGTGAGTGTGCCGAGCACCATTGCCACCCCGCATAGCACCGGCACGGTCAGGATGCCGAGAGCCCAGCAGACCGGGACGATCGTGACGGTGGCCGCCGACGCGAGATCGGTGACGATCATGATCGTCCGCTTGGGCCTGTGATCGGCCAGTGCCCCGGCCGGCAGCGAGAACAGGAACGCGGGCGTGGTGGACAGGGCCGCGAGCACCGCGACCTCGCCCGGGGTGGCCGCGAGGTGGACGACGGCGATCACCGGCAGGGCGACGGCGTGCACCGCCGAGCCCGCCCACGAGGCGGCCTGCCCGGAGCAGTACGCGAGAAGGACATGGTCCCGCCCCGGCCGGGTTGCGGGCCTTTCGGTGTCCAGAAGGCCAAAGGAGGTCACCGCCCGCTCCGCTCCGTCAGGCCCCCGGGTGCCGCGGGGGCATCCGGCGCCGACCCGGCCGCCGGCGGGGGTTCGTTCGCCGACAGCGTCGTGCGGGCCCGGGCCAGCCAGTCCCGGGTGCGGGCGGGCCAGGGCGAGGTGTCGTCCTCGGGGTACTCGGTAAGGGCCGTCTCCAGGTCGGTGACGGCGCCGGCCGGGTCGCCGAGCTGGAGACGGGCGTGGCCGCGCAGTGCCCGGGCCCGGATCCGGTGGTGGTCGGAGCCCGGTTCGGTGCGCAGGGTTTTGCGTGCGCAGGACAGCAGGTCGACGGCCCGCCGGGGCTTGTCTGGCGTCACGCACTGGGCCAGGACGATCTGGGCGAGCGCCTCCCCGCGCCGGTAGCCTTCCGACTCCCACCGGGTCAGTGCCTGGGCGACCAGCGCCGTCGCGTCCTCGACCCGCCGTTCGGCGAGACGGAGCAGGGCGAGCTGGTACAGGGCCTGCCCTTCGTCCCGCCCGTCCTTCCCGGCCCGCGCGGCGTCCCGTGCGGCCGTGTTCCAGTCGGCCGCCTCGCCGTGCCGGCCGGAGCTGAGCAGGCCGAGTGCGCCGGACAGCAGCATCCGCCGCTCCCCGGCGCGGTCGCCGTCCGAGCGGGCGGCGGCCAGTCCCGCCCGGTGCGCGTCCGCCCACAGCGGATACGGGCGGCGCTGCTGGAACAGCGGCCAGAAGGCGTCGACGGTGCGCCAGATCAGGTCGGGCCGTCCCCGCTCCTCCATCGCCCCGAGGAGCGGCGGGAGGTTGGCGCTCTGGTGTTCCAGCCACTCCAGCATCGCGGGCTCGTGGAAGGGGTCGAAGGGGAGATCCAGCCCCGGGCCCTCAAGCTGCGGACCGGGCGAGGGGAGAGGGGGCTGGTGCTGGTGGGGGGCGAGACGGCGCTGGACAGAGCGGGCGCAGACCAGGAACCATGCGGCCAGCCGGTCCAGCGCCGCGACCTCCTCCCCGTGGGACAGCGTCGCGGCGTGCTCTTGGGCCGCCACGCCGACCCGGTAGAGGGGTGACCGGTCCTCGTCACTGCCGAAATACCCGGAGCGCTGGATCAGTTGCTCCTCTTCCAGTACCTGGCAGAACCAGTCGGCCTCGGCCCAGGGCAGGGCGCACGCCGCGGCGGTGATGTCCGCGTCGAGCACCGGGAGAGGCAGTGTGCCGAGGATCCGGTGCACCCGTCGCGGGGTCGGCTCCAGTACGTCGTACGCGGCGTCGAACCGGTCGAACCGGCCTTGCCCAGGGGTGCCGTTCGTGGCGGGGATGGTCACTTCACCAGCTCCCACCGGTCGAGCGGGCTGATCTGCCGTCGCAGCGCCTTGATGAGCTTGGCGCGGTCGAGGGTGATCCGGAGGGCGTGGTGGTCACTGAGTCCGGTCATGTCGATGACCTCGACGCCGGTGACCGCCTGGATGGTCCAGGGGTCCATATAAGCCCTGTCGATTCGGCGGATTCCGCCCTGGTCCGGGTCGGCGACCCCGGCGGTTCCGGCGAGCGCCTCCTGCTGTCCGAGGCGGCGCGCTGCCCACCGGGCCGGGTCGTGGAGCCCGCAGTCGTGCAGCAACTCGTCGGCGTATGTGGCCGATCGCCATGAGCCGTCGGGCAGGAGCTCGGCCCGGTGACGCCGGTGGGTGACGTCGGCGACCGCGGTCCAGTCGATCGGCTCCACGAGCTCCCCCTGCGGCACGGGGTACTCGTTGAAATCGCCCAGGATCCATGCCGCCCTCGCCGGATGGCCGGGGCGGTGGATTTTCAGCTTGTCGGCAAGCGTGGTCAGCCGGTCGGCTTCCATCCGCCGTCCGCGCAGGGAGCAGTGGGAGAGGTGCACGCCCATGGTCATGATCGGCACCCCGGGGCAGCCGTCGAGTTCCAGGACGAGGTTGGTGGGCGGGGTGCGGAACCCGCTGGGGTGCTCGTGCCGGGCCACCACCTTGAAGACGCTGTCGCGGACGTATGCTCCGGTCGGGTTACGGCCGTCGCCCATCGGCGCGCGGAACCCCGTCATTCCCAGGATTTCCTGGGCCGTGCGGAAGCGGCGGTCCGCGGCGGCCACGACCTCGGGCGCCGCGCCCGGCCGGGCCTGGGAGTACGTCATCTCGGTGGAGACCAGCAGGTCCGGATTCCGCGGTTCCAGAACCTCCCGCATCGCGCGGAGCCACCGTTCCGGCAGCACCCCGGGAGTGGGTTCCGGGCCTCCGTCGTGCTCCAGGTTCATCGCGATCAGCGTGACGTCCGGCAGGGTCTCGGGCATGGACATGGTCTCCTTCGAGGGTGGTCGGTCGTATCACTCGTGGCCCCGGACTGCGCCGGGGCCGGTCCACAGGAACGAGGGGCCCGGCCCGAGGGCGGTGCGCGGGCCGCTCCTCCCGCCGGACGGCCGCGCCGGGGCCCACGGGCCGGAGGCGGAGATGGCTGTCCCGCTCCCCGGACGGCCACCGGGACCCGGCCGGGCAGGGGGGGGCACAGCAGAGGTCCCCCCGGTCATACGCCTTCTCCCGCTGCGTGGTTGTCGTCGTCCGCGTCGCCGGGGGGAAGGGACGGCAGGCCGGGCACCGTGTCGGCGGGCGCCCACCGGAACACGCGGCCGCAGCGGTGCCCCGGTCCGGGCGCGGCGCACAGCACGTAGTGCCCTGAGTGTTTTGCCGGGGCGGGGAGGTCGTGGGTGATGACGACCGCGTGCGCGGTCTCGCGCCATACGGCGCGGACGGCAGACTGCGCGGGGGACTCGTCCTCAAGGATCTGTGTCGTCGGGGGTCGCAGTATCCCGTCCGGGCCGGGGGCGAGCAGGATCTGGCCGTCGGCGCGGCGGACGATAGCGATCACTTTTCGCGGCCCGGGAACGGGGCGCTCCGGGGGCGCCGCCGGGCAGGCGCATCCGGGCCCCGGCCGCGGGCAGCGGGCGGCGGCGTGCCGGGCGGCGGCCGTTCGGAGCGCGGTGGTGGCGTCCGTACCGTCGGCGGAGACGGCGAGGAGGGCGTCCAGCAGGCCGCGGTCCGCGTGGTGGGGGGCCCGGTAGAAGGGGTCGTACCCCTCCGACACGTAGAGCTCGCGCCCGCCGGGGAGGGTGACGGCCGATCCCAGGGGGCCGAAGATACGGGCGGCGTCCGTCACCGCCGGGGCCAGGTAGGACACGACGCGCACATCTAGCCCGGTGGCTTCAGCCCGGTCGGCGAGCGCGGTGAGCCGCCGTGCGCTGACCGCACGGCAGCCGACCGGGTGTTCCAGTACCTGGTCCTGAATCACGAGGGTCACCGGGCAGGCCGGCCAGGACCGTGGTCCGGGCTGTCCGGGGGCTGCGGGGACGGGCGGGTCCCAGGCCCACTGCCGGGGCCACAGGGGCCCCAGAGCCACCGCCACCATCCGTTCGGCGAGGGCCTCGACGGCCTCCAGCCGCTCCTGGGCGCCCGGCAGCTTGTCGGTGATGTCGGGGTCCTTCCTCACGGCGAGGCGGGCCACGGCTTTTCGCCCGGTCTCGTCCGTGACGCCGACGGCGGACGCGAGGGCGAGCGCGTCCTCGCCGTCGAGGGCGGCGCGCCCGCTCTCGGCGTGCTCCACCCGCCGGGCATTCCAGCCCCGCCCGGCCGCGGCAGCCACCGCGTCCGTGGTGAGACCCGCGGCCTGACGGCGCTGGCGCAGCCACGCGCCGAGCACCATCGGGCCGGGCGGCCGGTACGACGCGGTCCCCTCCTGTGCGGGGGGCGGTTCCTCGGTCATCGGGTCGCCCCCGCACCGGTCATGGCGGCGGTGGCCGGGCGGGGCGCGCGCTGGCCGGGGATGACCGGCCCCGTCCCCCGGGCGAGCACGGCGGCGCTGTCGCACAGTGCCCAGTGCGAGAAGCCCTGCGGCATGTTCCCGGCCTGCCGTCCGAGTTCCGGGTCCCATTCCTCGGCCAGGAGCCCGACGTCGTCGCAGCGCGAGGAGCCTGTCGAACAGGGCACGGGCTTCGTTCCGCCGTCCGGTGGCGGCCAGGGCGTCGGTGAGCCAGAACGAGCAGGCGAGGAAGGCGCCTTCGTCGCCGTTCAGGCCGTCGACCCTGGTACCGGGGCCGGCGGTGGGGTAGCGCAGGACGAAGCCCGCCTTCGTGGCCAGCTCGCGCCGTACGGCGTCCACGGTGCCGACGACGCGCGGGTCGGTGGGCGGCAGGAAGCCCATGGCCGGGATGAGGAGGAGGGACGCGTCCAGCTCTTTGGAGCCGTACGACTGCGTGAACGTCCCCCGTACGGGGTCGAAGCCCTTCTCGCACACCTCTCGGTGGATCTTGTCCCGCAGCTTCCGGAACCGGTCGGCCGGGCCGGTGGCGTCGCCGGACTCGATCAGCCGGACGGTCCGGTCGAGGGCGACCCAGGTCATCATCTTCGAGTGGACGAAGTGCCGCCGGGGCCCGCGGACTTCCCAGATCCCCTCGTCGGGCTCGGCCCACCGCGCCTCCAGCATTTCGGCGAGCCGGACCTGGAGAGCGGAGGCGCGCGGGCAGGGCTCCAGACCATGGCGGCGGGCGACGTCGAGCGCGTCGGCGACCTCCCCGAAGACATCGAGCTGCAACTGGCCCGCGGCGGCGTTGCCGACCCGGACCGGCAGGGAGTCCTCGTATCCGGGCAGATGCCCCAGCTCCCGTTCGGCGAGGTCCCGCTCACCGCCGATGCCGTACATGATCTGGAGGTTGTCCAGGTTGCCGCCGACGGTGCGCACCAGCCAGGTGCGCCATGCCCGCGCCTCGTCCAGGTATCCGTTCCGGGCGAGGGTGGTGACGGCGAGGGCGCTGTCGCGCAGCCAGCAGTAGCGGTAGTCCCAGTTGCGGGTGCCGCCGATTTCCTCCGGCAGGGAGGTCGTCGGGGCGGCGGCCATCGCCCCGGTGGGGGCGTAGGTGAGGGCCTTGAGGGTGATCAGGGACCGGATCACCGCGTCCCGGTCCGGCCCGGTGTACGTACAGCGGGCCGTCCAGTCCTCCCAGTACGCCATGGTGGCGGCGAGTTCGGCGTGCGGATCGGGCGGCGGGGCGCTGCCGGCGTGGGAGGGGTGCCAGGTCAGCGTGAACGCGAAACGCTCCCCCTCGGCGACCGTGAACTCTGAGACGAGCACCCCGGACGCGTCCTGCTCGGTGGGGGGTTCGGCGTCCAGCCAGAGGGCGTCGGGGCCGGCCACGGCCGCGAACCGGTCGCCGTAAGGGACGATCCAGGGCACGACCTGGCCGTAGCCGGGGCGCGGGCGCAGCTCGGACCGTATCGGCACGAGGCCGCAGATCCCTTCGACGATCCGCACCAGCCGCGGCGGCCCTGTCCGGTCGCCGGTGTGCGGGGGCATGAAATCGGTGACGCGTACGGTGCCGTCCGGGGTGTCCCATTCCGTTTCCAGGACGAGGCTGTCGTCGCGGTAGCGGCGCCGGGACGCGACCGGGGGTGCAGCGCCGTCCCGGCCGGCGGGGGCGAGGATCCAGCCGCCGTGCGCCGGGCCTCCGAGCAGTCCCGCGAGGACGGCCGCCGAGTCGAACCGGGGCAGGCACAGCCACTCGACGGTGCCGGTGCGGGAGATGAGGGCGGCGGTACGCATTCCGCCGACGATCGCGTAGTCCTCGATCAGAGCCATGGGCTGTGGTGCTTCTTTCCGGGTCGGGACGGACGGCGCCGTGGTGAACGAATGAAGAGGAGGGAGCGGAGAGGTGGCCGGTCAGCGCGCGGATGTGCTCCAGGGGCGCAGGCCCGATACGGATCTCGTCGGCGCAGGAGTGCCGACCGCAGCCCGGCGCGGGCTGCTCCCCGTCCGCGACGCGCACGGAGGGAACTGCCAGACCAGTTCGTCATGGGGCGCGCGGCGGCGTACGGGACCGATTGGGGTGGGGTTGCGGGAACCGGGCCCTTGCGGGATGGGCTCGGGAGAAGCAGGGGGTGCTGGTCAGAAGGCGTTGACGAGGTAGTCGTGGACGGGCTCGTACAGGCCGGGCAGGTAGGTGCCGAGTACGGCGGGGGTGGTGGATATCCAGGTGGTTTCGGCGACTTCGCGGGGGGAGGCCCGGTAGGCGGTGCCGTGGGTGACGGTGCAGGCGATGTAGGTGAGGTGTGTGCCGGTGTCGGGGTGGAGCCGTTCACCGAGCCGCCGGACCGGTGCGACGGTGAGGCCGGTTTCCTCCCGGACCTCACGGGCGGCGGTCTGCTCCGGGGTTTCCCCCGGCTCCTGCTTGCCTCCGGCGAACCGCCAGCGCGGCCCGCCCGCGATGATCCGCGGCCGGATGACCAGGGTCCAGCGCTCGCGGACGATCACGGCGAGGGAGACCCGGACCGGGCCGGACAGACCGGGGGGATCGGTGGTCACGGTCACGACGGGGCTCCTTGGGTGTGGGACGAGGGGAGACGGGCGGGGCGGGGGTTCGCGGGTGGCGCTCACCGCCGGCACCTCGGCGGGGGTGGCCGGTGTCCCGGCGGTGCCGGGCGGGGCGGAGTCGGTGTTCATGAACGGTCCCGGGCGGGTGTCGGGCGGATCGGGGCGCGCTGCCAGCCGCGGAGGATGTTGTGTACGAGGCGGGTGGGTTCGTCCGCGAGGGTGAGGCGGGTGCAGCCGGTGGCCAGGGCGTGGAGCAGGGCGGTGGCCTGGAGGAGGGCGAGCGGGATGCCCGCGCACAGGTGTGGTCCGTGTCCGAACGCGAGGTGGTGGCCGTTCCCGGGCCGGTGGAGGTTGTACTGGTCGGCGTCCGGTCCCCACCGCTCCAGGTCGCGTCCCGCCGACCCGTACAGCAGCCATACCTGTTCGCCCGCGTCGATGCGGGTGCCGCCTATGTCGGCCGGGCGGGTGACGATCCGTCCGAATCCCTGGATGGGGGCCTCGTAGCGCAGTGCTTCGTGGAACGCGGCTTCGGCGAGGCCGTCGACGTTGGCGCGCAGGGCGTCCCACTGGGCGGGGTGGCGGGCGAGCTGGACGAGCATCTCGGCGATGCCGTAGATGGTGGTGTCCATGCTGGCGGCGGTGTAGGCGGCGGCCAGCGGCACGGCGTCGCACTCCTGTATCTGCCTGGCGTCGACCGCGTCGAAGATCGCGCCCATCCAGGAGCCGGGGGTGACGGTGTCGCGGGTGACGTGTTCGTGGAGGAAGGTGACCATGGCGGTGGCTTGCGGGAGAGCTGCCTGGTAGCGGGGGTTGGAGGGGCCGAAGGCGTTGAACGTGGCCCCGGCCCCGTCGATGACGGTCTGTTCGTGTCCGGGGGGCAGGCCCATGAGGCTCATCACCGTGCCGGTGACCAGGTCCCGGGCGAGGTGCACCGCGTCGAACACCCCGCCCGGGTTGTTCAGGTGCTGGTCGGCGAGCCGGTCGGCGCGGGCGGTGATCTCCTGGGCGAGGCCGCGGGCGGCGCGGGGGGCGAGCTGGCGGGACAGGACGCGCCGCAGCCGGGCGTGCCGGTCGCCGTCGGCGGCGAGGACCGTTCCGGCGAGGAGGACGTCGTTGGCCAGCCCGGTCAGCGCGAGTCCTCCTTCCGAACGGAAGGCGGCGGTGTCGTGGAGGACGGCGGCGGCGTCGGCGTGGCGGGGTATGGCCCACACGCCGTGCCGCTCCAGGCGGACGGCGGGTCCGGTGGCCCGCAGCGCTTCGTAGAAGGGGTGGGGGTCGGCGAGGACCTTGTCGGAGAACAGGTCGAGGTCGGAGCTGGCGGCGGGTCTGGTGGCGTAGTCCGAAACCATGAGCGGTGGTCTCCCTTGAGTCACACGGCGGCGGTGGCGGTGAGGCGGTGGTCGATGAGGGTGATGAGCGCCTGGCGGCAGGCGGGTTCGTTGCGGGCGTCGAGGTCCACGACCGGGATATGCGGGGGCAGGTCGAGGGAGGAGCGGACGTCGGCGGTGCTGTAGGTGTGGGAGTCGGGGAACTGGTTGACCGCGACGACGAACGGCACCCGGCGGCGTTCGAAGAAGTCGACGGAGGCGAAGGAGGTCTCCATGCGGCGGGTGTCGGCGATGACGACCGCGCCGACCGCGCCGCGCAGCAGGTCGTCCCACATGAACCAGAACCGCTCCTGCCCGGGGACGCCGAACAGGTAGAGGACGATGTCGTCGAGGGTGCGGCGCCCGAAGTCGAGGGCGACGGTGGTGGTGGTCTTGTCCTGTATCCGGCGGGTGTCGTCGACGTCGCGGCTCACCGCGGTGAGTTCGGCTTCCGTCGTGACGGGGTCGATCTCGCTGACCGCGCCGACGAACGTGGTCTTGCCCGAACCGAAGCCACCGGCGATCAGGAATTTGGCTTTGGTGGTGTCAGAGCGCATGCAGTCGGTCTCTCACTCGTTTCAGCAGGGCGTGGGTGACGACGTCGTCGTTGGCCAGGTCCACGGGGATCTGGGTCTCGACCAGCGCGCGGTCGCGGAGGTCGGCGATCAGCGCGGCGGTGACGCCGAGAGGCTGGCGCAGCGTCCCGGCCAGTTCGGTGACCGACCGGGGGAAGCGGCACAGGTCGAGGACGCGGCGGTGGCGGGTGCCCGGGGGAACGGGGCCGGCCGCACCGTCGAGGGTCCTCACCTGGGTGTCGAGCCGGATCTCGGCGTCCTCCAGGGAGACGACCCGCCCCGCGGTGGCCGACCAGGGCCGTGACCGGCGCCCGTCCGCCCCCGGGCTCGGCTCGTTCACGCAGGGGCACCCCCCTCGGCCCCCGCACGGCGCGGCCCCGCTTCGAGCACCGGGGCCAGGCGCTGGGCCAGCAGGGTCAGTTCGTAGCCGACGGTGCCGAGGTCTGCCGTGGCCTGCGCGGACGCGGCGAGGAAGCTGTCCGAAGTGGCGCGGACGATGATGAAGAGGCTGTGGTCCATCTCGATCATCGCCCGCCGCACGTGGCCGCCGTCGTCCTCGGCGGCGAGGCTCGCGGCCAGGGACGACAGACCCGAGGCGATAGCGGCGCGCTTGTCCGCCGAGTCCTGGGTGGTGCCGCTCCAGTACGTCGTCAGGCCGTCCTCGCTGACCACCACGACCGACCGGACCCCGGCGATCTCGCTCACCTTCTCGTCCAGCAGCTCCTGGACCACGGGATTCTTCACGTGCTGCCGCATCGTCAGTTCACGCCCTTGTCGTTAGATGTGCCGTTGATCTCTGCTGTGCGGGAGCCCCGCTGGAACGCGCCCCAGGAGGCGCCGACCGACTCGGGCGACCGGTGGTCGTCCTCCAGCTGGGGGCGCGCGGCCGGGGCGGCCGGGGTGCGGGCGAGCTGCGGGGCCAGGTGCCGTCCGCCCTCGCGCCGGGGAAGCGGCGGGGCCGACGGGTCGGTGACCTGCCCGGCCCGCGACGCAACCTCCGGACCCGCCGCTGCCACGGGGGCGGTGGGCCGGCTTGTTCCCGGGGCCCGTTGTGGCAGACCACCCAGAGTCCCGGGCCCCCGACTGCCTGCCGGGGCGTCGTCAACTGCGGTGACCGGCCGGGACGGCGCGGGGGCCGGCTCGGGCGGGGGAACCGTCAGGCCGTAGGGGAGGAAGATCACAGCCGTCACACCGCCGTAGTCCGAGGGCCGCAGCCGCACCCGCATCCCGTAGCGGGCCGCGAGATGCCCGGCCACGAACAGCCCCAGCTGGCCCTGCCGTCCGGCCGCCATGCTCTCGAACGTGGCGGGCTCCGTAAGCGCCCGGTTCGCACGCTCGAACGCCTCGGGCGTCATCCCGGTGCCCCGGTCCTCGATCTCCACGGCGATCCCGCGCGCCGCCGTGGACACCCCGACACCCACCCGGCCGCGGGAGAACGACAGCGCGTTCTCCAGCAGCGCCCCCATCACGTGGACGACGCCGTTCACCGCCCGCGGCGACAGCCACACCTCACCGTGGACCCGGTTCTCGATCCGCTCCGGGCCGGAGGTCTCCGCCCCGGCGTCGAGCACGGCGTCGGCGAGCGTCATCGGCTCGGTGTAGGGCTCGTGCCGACGACCGGTCAGGGTGAGCAGGTTGTCCAGATGACGCCGCGTACCCACCGCCGTCCGGTCGAGACCGATCAGCGCGCGGAGCACCTCGGAGTCCTGCCCGTAGTGCTCCTCCAGCCGGGCGAGTTCGCTCAGCTGCCGTTCCACGCCGTTCAGCGCCCGCGTCGTGGTCATCGCCACGAACGACGCGAACCCGCGCCGGTCACCGGCCTGCGCCGCGGCGATCTCCAACACCATCCGCCCCGAGACGGCCAGCGCCCGCTCCAGGTCGGAGAACTCGTCCGCCCGCCCCCGCGGATCGGGGAACTCGGCCCTCGGATCGAGCCGCTCCCCGGCGCGCAGCCGCTGCACCATCTGCGGCAGATACTGCCCCGTGCCCTCCGCCGCCGCCCGCACCTGCCGCACACGCCGCGCGACCGACCGGACCACCCCGACAATGAGCGTCCCGATCGCGAGCACAGCCACCAGACTGCTCACCACCTGCAGGACGACATCCGAGCGGACCTCATCGGCCTCCTGGTAGCCGCTCGCCAGCAGCCCGGCCGTCCTCGACCCGTTCAGCGCGGTAATGCCGCCCGCCACCTCCCGGTACGCGGCCTCCCACTCACCCACCTCGGCCGGCAACTCCTCCAGCACCCCGCCCGGCCCGCCCGGAGCCGCCAGCACCGCCTCCTCCACCCGCTTCTTCACCGCCCACGCACGGCTGGAGGTCACCGCGTCGTACAGGGCACGGTCCTTCGGCGGCAGATACGGAGCCACCCACCGCTCGTACATCACATGCTGCGCCCCGTACGCGGAGGCGAACGCCCGCCGGTCCGCAGCGCTCATCCGCCCCGCCGCCCGCGCGGCGGACAGCAGCATGTCCTCCTGCGCCAGCCCCTCCACCGCCCAAAACAGACCCACCAGCGCCCGGGTCTCGGTATTGAGCTCGGCGGCATCCATCGCGGAGAGCGCCTGATAGAACTCCACCATCGACGTCAGCAGGCGTGTGTAGTATCCCGTCGCCCCGGCCCGGCTCTCCCGGCGGCCATCCACCCGCTCCCGGACCGCGGCCACCTCATCCAGCTCGCCGTAGATCCGCTCCACATACGACCACTTGTGCCGCAGATCCGTCTCCAGCTTCGTCCCGGACATATGCCGGAACGAGGCAATCCCCTCGTCCGTCGCCGCCCGGGCCTTCACCAGCGCCTGCCGGTTCGCCCCGCTCGGGTCCTCCAGGAAAACCGCCGTCGCCTTCCGCTCCGCCTGCGCCCCGATGAACAGCGGCAGCGACGCCTCACCGCCGAGCTCACCGGTCGCCGAATCCCGCCGCAACGACATCTGCAACGACCAGTCCCGGACGGCATTCACCGCCACCAGCGCGACCAGAGCGGTGACCGAGACCACCGCGACCAGCACCAGCCGGGACCGCACCGTCAACACGGCCCGCCGACGGCCCCGCTTCCCACGGCGCTTCGGATCTATCGGTGTCGTCGTCATCAGTCCTCAAATACAAGGGAGAAAGCAGGGCAAAAGCTCTAGCTCTGGGGCAGGGCTGCGCCGGCCCGGGCCCGGAACACGGCAGGACACGCGCAGCAAAAGGGAAGAGGTGGCCGCCGGGGTGCGCCCCGGGCCCGCGCCCACGGGGAGAGGCGGCGGGGGCGGGGTGGTCCGTGCACCCCGGCGGCCGGTCAGGGGAGAAAGCGGCGACTACCGGGCAGGGGCTGCTCCGCTCGCCGCCGCCTCCGGTCTCCGCTCCGGGCCCTCATCCCGGACCGCCCCCGTGGAAGACCCCGGCAGGGGGCGGCGCCGGAATCGGACGGGCGAACCCCTCCGGCGGCCGACACCGGCGAGCCGGTCACGAACGGCCCGGGACGGCCCGGACCCCAGGTGCCCGCCGCCCGGCGCAACACCAGCACCGGCCGCCGGTGCCCTGAACCCGTAGAACCGGGCGCGGGCACGCGCGTCCAGGCCCTCCGGCACCCGCTCACCCCACTCGACCAGCACTTTGGCGACCGGGCCGGACACCGTACGAAGGCGCAACCCGGAAAACCCCGGACGCCCGCCGAGCACCGCGACGACCTCGTGCGCGGTCCGCTCGTCGACGGCGTCCACGTACCCTCCCAGCCGGCACCCGCCCGCCGGAACCGCCAGCAGCGGCGCCCGGAACAACGCGAGCGCCACCGCCCCGCCCAGCACCACCGGATCCAGCAGCCGGCCCGCGACCCACTCGTAGTCGTACGCCATCGCCGCCGGCAGCACCGACACCCGCAACGGCCCGAACGGACCACACCTCGCGAAGGCCGCCCGGCGGGGCGCGACAGATCCTCCGTCCGGAAGGACTTCCCCCTGGTCCTCGAACAGCAGTACGCCGTTACAGAGCAGGCTCCACCCCTGCTCCGGGCGGAAAGCGACCGTACGGGCAGCTCCCCGGTCGGTCGAGTCGGCGGCCGGGCACGGGGGCAGATGCGGGCACCCGACCGGTCCGGCGTCCTCAGCGGTCGGGGAACTGGCGGGGAGCCGGGACGGCATCGGCACGGCGGACTCCTTCGATAAGAGCGGAAGGCGGAGCTGCGGGGGAGCGAGAACCTCGTCGACTGGTCCGACGAGCTCGTAGCCGTCTGGGACGGCCTCCCGGCCTGCGGCTACGGCGGCACAGCGGATGTAGTCGCCTACGCCCGCCAAACCGGCAGGCCGGTCCTGTGGCCCGAGGGCGCGAGCCGCTAGCTCCAGAGAGGGACCCAACACGATGCTGGAGTGGTCTGCGGTCGGCCGCGCGACGGGGCGCACCTGCTGGCGGCCCTCGAAGCGAGGAGCGGGACGGTTCATCGGGTTCCTCCCGGCATGATCACGGGCGGGTGGACCGGTCGAGGGGCCGGGGCAGCGGGTCGGGCCAGGGCGGCGAGTTCGTGTACCGACTCGGCGGCCATGAGCATCGCGATCACCGCGCGGAAGCCCGTTTCCTCGCCGGAACGGCGGAGGCACTTCCAAGCCCGCTGCGAAGCGGCCTCAGCCTCCGCCGTGAACGCCCGTTCTGCCTTCAGTGCTCGGGTCAGCGCCCGGGTGTAGGCGGCGAGGTCCCGGCGAAGCGCCGCAAGCGCGCCCCCGTCCGGGGGCAGAGGCTCGTCGTCGGCCATGATCCGCTTGATCAGAACCAGAGTCCGGTCACACAGAGCCGGTACGGGAAGGTTCCGCAGGGCTTGATCATTCCCTGTCGGTGACGTACCGAACCGGCGCCGGGTCGCCGGGGACGCACCGAACCGTCCGGCTGCCTGCGGGGGAGCAGCGGGTAACCGGCGTACCGGGTAGGGCGCGGTCGGTGCGGGCATGGCGGGTACTCCAGAAGTCAGGGCTGGTCCACAGGTCGGGTCGGCCGTTCCTGCGTGGTGACGAGACTTCCGGATGGGCGCTGGCATCTCTATGCCAAACCATGGCCAAACCATGGCCACTTTGACCGGATGGCGGGTCCGGGACCGCTCACGGTCTCCGGGTGCTGCGAGGGGCCGTGTCTTTGTGGTGAAGGGCTGTGTCAACTCTCTGAGCTGGGTTTTCGTGGTCGTGCGCGGCCGGGCGGGGTGCCGCTGTCGATCCGGGGCGAGTTGGCGTCCGGCCTGGGGGGTTTGAGGCGCGGCGGCAAAGTGGCCATGGTTTGGCCATGGTTTGGCGTGGAGATGCCGTGGCGGGGAGGGGAGTGTGGGGTGCGGCAGCTTTCTAGCTGGACGTTGTCGTGACCGTGTGGAGGCGAGGATGGTGCCGACGGATACGGGTCAGCGACCCGGAGACCTGGGTGTGCTGATGCGTCACATAGTGGTCGCGCTCGCCGGGCTTGCTGCCGCGTCGGTCGCCCGGCGCCGTGTCCGCGAGGTCCTGGACGGAGAGGTTTCCGACGACCAGCTCGACGGCGCCCTCCTGGTGGCGAGCGAACTCGTGGGGAACGCGGTCCGCCACGTAGGCGGCCCGGTCACCCTGACCGTCGACCTCTTCCCGTGCGCGGTGCTCGTCGTGGTGGCGGACACCGGCGCGGACATCGACGCCGTTCCCCTGATCCGCTCCGCTGCCGAGCTTGCCCTGGCGGCCGGGACGGGGTCTGAGGAGGAGGGCGGCCGGGGGATAGCGCTGGTGGCGGCGGTCAGCTCCTCGTACTGGGTCGAGCCGACGATGGAGGGCAAGAACGTGGTCGCGTTGTTCCGCACGGCGGGGGCCCCGTGCTGATGGAGGGCACGATGCCGGCCTGGCCGGATCGGTGGCCCGGCGCTCGGATCGGGGTGCACTGCACCCTGCCGGACACCTGGCCGGGAGATACCCGTGATGACATCCGGCTCCTGAACGGGCTGCGCGAGGCGGTCGAGCGAGGGGTGCGGTTCTTCGATACCGCCGATTCCTGCGGTGATGGCCACGGCGAGCGGCTGCTGGGCCGTCTGCTGCGCGAGTACCCCGACGCCGGGCTGGAGATGGGCAGCAAAGTGGGAACACTGCGGGGCACGGCGCCGCACCCGTACGCGGGCCCGCGGGTGAGGCTCCAGTTCCAGCAGACGCTCGAGAACCTCTACGTCGAGCGTCTGGCGCTCCACACCCTCGCGTCGCTCGACTTCGGCCCGGGCGGGCGCTATCTGGGCTGTGTCGCGGACCAGATGCGGGTCCTGCGGGAGATGGAGTTGGTCGGGGCGGTCGGACTGGTCGCGCCGGACCCCGGCGCGGCCCGCCCCGCGGACGGTCCAGGGTTCGTACAGGTCTTCGACGCGGTGCGGCCGGAGGTGATCTGGTGTCGGCTGACCGCGCTGACTCCCCTGGTGCGGGCGGGCGGGGAGGATCTGCTGGCCTTCGCCCGCCGCCACGGGGTCGGGCTGGTGCTCGCCCCTCCCGGCCTTCCCCGCTCCGCCGTCCTGCCGGGGCCTTCACCGGAGGCGGCCGGGTGGGGGGTGCTGCGGGAGCGGTTCGGGGACGGGCCCGGTGAGCTGGAGGGGGCGGTGCTGCGGTACTGCCTCGCGCGCGTCCCGGGAAGCGTCGCCGTGCTGGAGATCGGCACCCGCGTGCCGCTGGGGGAGCCTTTGAGCGGGGCCGATCTGCTGCTGCTGGACGAGACGTACGGCGCGCTCCGGTCGGCCGTCGCCGACCGGGACCAGGCTGCCGCGCGGGCCGGGGCGCCATGGTGAACGGGGTGAGCGTCCTGCGGTGCGGCGGCGGGCGCGGTCCTGACGGCGACCCTGCCGACGAGATGCGCCGCGCTGCTCCCGGCCGTCAGCGACGAGCACGATGTCAATGTGTGCTGGCCCGAGCGGGTGCAGGCATTCCTGGAGGCGGCCGGGTACCCCATGTCGGCTCTGGGGGAGCTGGCACGGGGTGACTGTCCGGCGTTCACCGAGCGCGTGCGCGAAGTGGTCCGCCGCGATCTGGCGGCCTATGGAACCGCCGCCCGCGGGCGGGACGGGCTGCTGGCCCGTTCGGCCGGCGCCGGGATCTCCGAGTCGGAGACCGCTCGGCTGACCGGCCTGTCGCGCAACACCGTGCGCAAGTTTTTCCACGGCTAGCCAGCCCCGGCCGAGGCACAGCAAGTCCGGCCGCTCGCGAGCTGGTTCCGTTGTACGGGACGGGCCTTGCACGCCCGTGGAGACTGCCTGCTCAGCGGCCCGGTGCCCCGGGGGCGGGGGGTGGTGTGGTGAGGGCGGTGAGGGTGTCCTGGAACGCGGTGGTGAGGGCGGCCAGGAGGGTCTTGCCCTTGGCCGGGGTCGCGAGGGAGGGGCGGCCGACGACGCCGGTGGGGGTGTAGGGGCGCAGGCCGTGGACGAGGAGGTGGGGGCGGTCGGCGAGGTGGTCGGCGTCCTGGTAGCCGTCGCGGACCAGTTCGGGGTGGAGGTGGAGGAGGAGGCTGGTCTCGATCTCCCCGGCGTGCATGTCCTCGTGGGCGGTGGTCAGCAGTCCTGCCGCCTCGCGGGCGGCGTCCCAGTCTTCGGGGCGGGGGAAGAGCGCCATCCTCGGTCCTTCGGGACCCGGGTGGGTGTTGGCCTCCTGGACGATGTTGGCGAGGGTGTAGTTGCCGCCGTGACCGTTGACGAGGACGAGGCGGCGGATCCCGGAGCCTTCGAGGGAGCGGGCGACGTCGCTGATGACGGCGGTGAGGGTGGTGGCGCTGATGCTCACCGTGCCGGGCCAGTCGGCGTGTTCGTGCGAGCAGCTGATCGTGACCGGCGACAGGAGGAACAGCCCGTACTCGGTGGCGACCGCTTCGGCGACGGCGGCGGCGACGAGGGTGTCGGTGGTCAGCGGGAGGTGCGCTGCGTGCTGTTCGAAGCTGCCGATGGGCAGCACTGCCGTGCCGGAGCCGCGTTCGGCCTCGTCGGTCATGGTCGCGGTCGTTATTTTCATGGGCTCATCCTGCCGCGTGCGAGGTCCAAGGCCGTACGGAAGTGGTCGACTTCGCCCGGTGCGCTCCGTCCTGTGGGCATCCGCTGTTCCAGGACGGTGAGGGTGTTCAGGAGCCGGGCGGAGCCTCCGCCCGCGGTGCGGGCGAGGACGGACGCGGCCTGGGCGGCGGCCTCGGCCGGTTCGCCGTGGGCGAGGAGGGCCTGGGCGAGCCAGGCACGGGCGAGGTGTTCGTCCTGCCGGTAGGCCGCCGGCCAGCCCGACAGGAGTGGCTGGAGGATGGCCACGGCGCGGTCGGGGCGGTTCAGCATGAGATGGCAGTACGCGGCGTGGGCTTTCACATAGGCGGGGACGCAGTGGTGGCCTATGACGGTCGGGTCGCCGGTGTCGGTCGTATCCGCCCGCTCCACCAGCAGCCGGGCGTACTCCAGCGTGGCCGCGCACGCGGCGGCGTCGCCGGCCAGGGCGTGGCCGTGGGCGAGCCGGACAGCGGAAAGAGCGCGGTCCCGGTCGGCCGCGCCGTCGACCGCGAGGGCAGCGGTCGCCAGGTCGATCGCGACCTGGGCCTGGTTGTGTTCGGCGGCCCGCTGGGCCTGCCGCATCAGAACGTACGCCTCCATCGGCCGGTCTCCGGCTTCGTGGGCGAGGCCGAGGGCCTGGCCGAGCCACCGGGCGCCATTGCCGTCGCCGAGGTTGTCGGCGGTCCATCCGGCGAACTCCGCCCAGCGGCTCTCCACCCCCAGCAGCGCGTCGCGGGCCGGACCGCTCGCACGGGTGCGGTAGTCCCGGATCACGACCAGTTCCCCGGTGATCGTGGTGTGCACCAGACCGGGGCCGGTGGTGTTGTCGGCGGCGGCGAGCACGCCGAGGAGCCCGGTCCAGTGTGGGGCGAGTTGCGGGTCCACCGGCCCCCGCGCCCCGGCCGCCGGGGAGGCGTCCGCATAGAAGGTGGGCGGCGGGGCGGTCTCGACGGTCGCGAAGAGCCGTTCGGCCGGTGCGTCGAACAGCTTTTGGAGGACGAGGCGGGTGTCGCGCTGAGGGAGCCCGGTGAGGCGGCCGGTCATCCACCGGTCGAAGGTGCGCCTCGGGACGGCCATGCCGCGCAGCCGCGGGTTGCCGGTGGCCGTGGCGAGCTCGTTCGCGGTGCTGGTGAAGTGGAGGTTGAAGGTCTCCAGCAGCGTCCACTCGCGCTCGCGCACCAGCTCGGCGAACAGCGTCACCCGTACCGTCACGGTCACTCCTGCGGCTGGTCGAAGGTGAGCAGCGGGACGTCGAAGAGGCCGGGGTGGCGGGGCCGGGTCAGGGCGAGGGGGATCTCCTCGATGACAAGTTCGGCGACGAACTGCACGGTGGCGCCCAGGAGGTGGCTGGTGCGGGCGTGGGCGGCGTTGCCCTTGAGGCCGGTGGAAAGGTGGATGTGCGGGGCGAGGCGGCCGGTCGCCGGGTCGAGGGCGAGGGTGCCGCCGCCGACTGCTTCCAGGTATTCGACCTCGACCGCGTCCCACAGCGGTTGTTCCGGCCGCTCCAGCGGCCCGCAGGTACCCACCAGACGGGCGTGGGAGAGGCCGCCGATCAGGGTCGGGATGTGCCCGGAGGTCACCTCGTGTTCGGCGCAGAACTTCTCCAGGGCGGGCAGGAAGTCCTCGCCGTGGTCCATGACCAGGACGAAGCGGCGGCCGGTGGTGAACTGCGCAGCGCGCATCGCAAGTCCTCCCGGGAGTCAGCGGTAGCGGGGGAAGGCGCCGGCGACCCCGGCACGGTCGGCCCCGCCGGCGAGGAGGGCGAGCAGAAGCAGCCTCGCTTTGAGCGGGTCGAGGGTTCCGGCGCCGATCAGACCGCGGGCCAGCAGGTCGCTCTCCGAGCCGGGGAACGCGTACGTCCCGCTCAGGGTGCTGCCGCTGCCGGTACGGGAGGCCAGTACGACGGGAATGCGTCCGGTGATCCGCTCCAGCTGCGGAACCCAGTCGGCGGGTACGTGGCCGGCGCCGAACGCGGCGACCACCAGCCCGTCGACCCGCTCCTCCAGGCCCTCCAGCAGGACGCCGGTGCTGCCGAGCGCGGCCGTGACGACCTCCACCCGCACCCCTGTTCCCGTGCCGGCCGGTGTCGGTACGGCCGGGGTCCGGGGCGGGGTGGTGAACAGTCGGGGGGCTCCTTCGACGATATGCCCCACCGGCCCGGCCCCGGGGGAGGCGAACGCGGCGACGCTGCTGGAGTGGATCTTCCGCACCCGGCGGGCTGTGTGGATCTCGTCCGCGAACACCACCACCGCCCCCACTCCCCGCAGTCCGGGGGCCGCTGCGGTCTGCACGGCAGCAAGGAGATTCGCGGGGCCGTCGGCGCCCGGCAGTGACGGATTGCGCATCGCCCCGGTCAGCACCACCGGCAACGGCCCCCCGTACAGGAGGTCGAGCAGCCACGCGGTCTCCTCCAGCGTGTCGGTGCCCTGCGTGATCACCACCCCGGCCACGCCCTCCGACTCCGCGGCCCGGATCCGCCCGGCCACCTCCACCACGGTCTCCACCGGCAGCGACGCGCCGGGCAGACGCGATACGTCCTCCGCCACCAGGTCGGCGAACCGGCCGATGTCGGGGACCGCACCCAGCAGGTCCGCCGCCGTCAGCCGCGGCACCGCACCGCCTTCCCCCGGGATACGGGTCATGGCGATCGTGCCGCCCAGGGACAGCACCAGAACCACCGGACGACTCGACCGGTCACTCATCAACACGCCGCCTTTCACGAGAAGCAGAGAAGTCAGGCCCGGTCCGTACGGCGCCGTACGGACCGGGACAGAAGTGGTCATCGGGCCGGGTCGAGGGCGCCGACGAAGTCGAGGGTGTCCTCCAGAGCGGCCAGGGTGATCAGCCGGCTGCGGGGTACGACCATGCCCGCAACCCCGCTCGCCCCCAGGTCCCGGCAGCGGCCGACCAGCCACCCCCACTCCAGCCCGAGAAGACCGGCCAGAGCCCGCAGCCGCCCGACCGGACCCTCGCCGCCCTTCAGGATGTCCAGCGCCGTCGCCTCGCCGACGGTGTCCCGGTACGCCGCCAGTTCCCGCCGCTCCGTCATCGTCCACGCCGCCCACACCTCATCGGTACGGACCCAGTTCGCCACCACGACCCGCTCGCCCGGGACCAGAGCGAATCCGTCCACCCCGGCGAATTCCCGGTCCACCACGACCCGGACCGTGATGCCCAATCGTTCCATCAACGCCACCGCCAGGAACAGCAGCACCCGCTCATAGCGGGGCGAGCGCCGCACCTGCTCCTCCGGCACCACGAACACCCGCACTATCCCGCCGTACCGTGCCCCCAGACCCCTCAGATAGTCCACCTTGTGGGCGAAGAACAGCCACGGCGCGCACTCCTCACCGGTCTGCTCCCGCGTCCAGAACACCGGCGCCGCTGACACCCCTTCCAGTCGCCGGCCGATGTACCGGGCACAGAACGCCGACCCCATCCACCCCGCCGCCGCCCCCGTCACACCGGGCAACGCACCCCGGCTCAACGCGGACCGCTCCAGCGGAAGGTACGCCTCCACCGTCCGCTGCTCCTCGGCCAAGGCCCGGTCGTGCGCCAGGAGTCCGTCGTCGAGCTGGACCAGCGACCACAGAATCCCGTACGTCAGGTCATCGAGCTCGTGCGCGCCGGGAACGACGACCGCGCCGTCCTTGCCGCTCGGCCCGGCGAGCGTCCGCCGGGCCGAGACCGCGTCCACCGCGTACAGGCCCAGCTCTCCGTCGCCGCGCTCCTCGACGCCCACCACGACGCCGCGGCGAGCCGGGCGGACGAAGCCGCGCAGCACGTCCTCGTCCGCGGGGCGCAGCCGCAGTCGGCCCGTCCCGTCCCGGACGGCGGGGTGGAACGTCACTCCGATCGTCGTGCCGTCCAGGCTTCCCCGGCCGCACAGCTCCCAGGAGTCTGCCGCGCTCGCGGTCAGTGACAGGAATACCCGCGATGTCGCCCACCGCTCGCCGATACGCGCCGAGGCATCCACCCCGCACCGCTCGTGGACCGCGGCCGGCACGTGCAGGACATCGGGAGCGGGACGGAAAAGCATCGTGCACGGGAAGCCGAGCATCCGCTCCAGCACCGGAACGGCGTGCCGCTGGGGAGATCCGTACCAGGTGCCCGAGAACCAGCGGGTGAAGGTCCGCTGCGGCACCGTCGCCGACGCGACCGCCGCCGAGCCGAGCTCCGCACCCACCTGTCGGGCCGTCTCCTGGAAACGCGTGTCGAACACGCCCCAGTCGTCCCAGTGCCGCTGCTGGAGCAGCACACGGAACAGCGTCGGGCGCGGCATCGTCAGCCCTCCTCGAACAAGGGGCCCGGAACGGTCACCGGCGCGGCAATCAGCGGCATATGCCAACACGAGGCAATGGTGACAACACGCACGGTGACCCTCGCTAGAATGCTCCTCCGCCTCGCAGTTGGCAACTACATGGCGCAATCTGCCTTGCAAATTGCGCAGTTGACCGGTTGTCGACCTCCGCCGGACCGGGCAGACTACCGCTCATGCCGCAGACCAACGATCCCGTCGCCTCCCTCCCGGGCAGCCAGATCGGCAGCGCGCTCAAAGAGCTGAGAGACTCCAGCGACCTCAGCCTCGCGCAAGTGGTCGCCCACCTCCAGACGCACGGCATCAAGTCCGACACGGGCACCCTCAGCCGCATCGAACAGGGCAAACGCCGCGTCACCAGAGAACTGGCCGAAGTCCTCCTCAACCACTACGGCGCTGGCCCCGACAAGACGGCCCAGGTCCTTGGCCTCATCGCCGTCGACACCACCCGCCGCCGGCGCCCCGCCCTCTGGCGCACCCACAGCGCGCTCATCACGAGCATGCACTTCGAGCCGTTCCTCAGCCTCGAACGCCGCGCCGACCACATCACCAGCTACCAGACCGTCCTCATCCCCGGCCTGCTCCAGACCCACGGCTACGCCTGTCGCCTCATCGCCCTCCTGCGCCCCGACCTCGCCCCGGACGAGGTCGAGGGCCTGGCCACCCTGCGTATCAGCAGGCAGAAGACCTTCGCCCAGGGCGACCAGCGTTTGCGCGCACTGATCTGCGAGCGCGCCCTCACTCGCTCCGTCGGCGACCCCGCCGCCATGCGGGAACAGCTCGAACACCTCCTGGCCGCCGCCGACTCGCCACGCCACGAGATCCGCATTCTGCCGTTTGACCCCGTGATCCACCCCGGAGCCGCCGGGCCGTTCGTCGTCTTCCACTTCGACGACACGACCCCGGACCTGGTGTGCGTGGAAACCATGACCCACTCGGTGTATTTCGAGGGAAAGGCCGATGTCCGGACCTACACCGAGGTCCACTCCGGACTGTGGGACCGGGCCCTGCCGCCCGGCGACCCGCGCATCGGTCTCCAGCACATGATCAAGGAGCTGCGGACATGACCCACCACCCCAAGCCCGACCCCATCAACCTCAATCTCACCCAGGTCCACTGGACGGTCTCCTCCTACAGCGGAGGCGGAGGCGACTGCGTCCAGGCAGCCCCCCACCCGACCACGACCGGCTTCATCCTGCTCGGCGACTCCAAGCGGCCCCACCAGCCGCCGCTCACCATTCACCGCAGCACCTGGAACGCCTTCCTCCAAGAGACCGCCCAGCAGCCCGAGGCCACCGCGTAGGGATCTCACCGCGTCACGCCCCTCCCGGACTACGCCCGGCCGAGAGGGGTTCGACGCCCCCACCTGTACTGACGACTCCACGTCCCGGACCCGCGCCCGGTCTTCGCGCTGGTGTGGTCATCCCGGCCTCTTCTCGCGGCCACGACCGGGCCTGTGTCCGGGACGTGGAGTCGTCAGTACAGGTGGGCGATCTCCAGAGCGGTCACCATAAGGATCAGACCGGTAGTGACCTGGTACTTCACCACGGCGGGCACAGCCTCCCCGTCCACCTGCCCCCGGCCGTCGAGGCGGCCGTGTACCGGGAGACGGAGGCGGCCATCGGGGCGGCCGGGATCCGGCACGGCGCCTCGCACACCGAAGTCATCGTCGGCGGCGACGGGCGGTGCGCGGTCATCGAGATCGGCGCCCGCCTCGCCGCCGGGCAGATCGGCCTCCTGATCCAGCACGCCCTGGGCGTCGACGTATGGGCGGCTCTGCTCGACGTCGCCCTCGGCCGCCCGGCCGCACTCACCCCCACCGCCCGCGGATACGCGACCGTACGGTTCGTGACCAGCCCGCGCGCCGGACGGCTGACATCGCTCTCCGGGCTCCCGACGGTGGGACCGGGCGTACCGTTCGCCCGCCGGCGATCGGCGATCGGCGCTCTCGTCCACGAGCCGGACGCCAACGGCCACCGGCTGGGGTCGTTCGTGGTCACCGGCCCGGACGCCGCCGGCGTCGAGGAGCGGGCCGACACGCTCCTGCGGCAGATCCGCATCCACGTCGAACCGGCGGACGCGTCCGGTCAGGTCAGGCCGGCGAGCACCTCGGCCATCGCGCCGTAGCTCTCGCGGACCGCGTCCGCCTTGGCCAGCCGGTGGCGCTCCAGGCGGATCGCGCCCAAGTGCCGGGCCTCGTACACCCGCGCCCGCCACACCGCGGCGGACGAGCGGTCCAGCACTCCGTAGGACTCCCAGAAAGCGGTCCGCTCATCCGCCTTGGCCGTCGCCATGCGGATGGTCCAGCCAGCCGCCGGATCACCGAACCACGTGCGGTCGAAGTCCAGCACCCCGGTGATCACCGGCTCGGGGGCCGCCGGGTCCATCAGGACGTTGACGGTCCACAGATCCCCGGTCAGCAGCCTCGGTTCGGTGACCTCGTCCAGCACGGCGCTCTCGTGCGCGGCCACCGCTGCGACCTTCCGCACGTCGGCCGCGTCCAGGCCGACGCCGTCCAGGTCGGCGGCGATCTCCTCCAGCGACGCGATCACCGCCCCGCTCCAGGTGGCGTATCCCGGGCCGCTGACAGGCCCGAAGCGCGGGCCGCGCACGTCGTGCACCAAGCGGGCGACAGCGCCCATCTGCCGGTAGAACGCCGACCACGCGGTACGCGGATACGTTCCCAGGTGCTCCGGAGCCGCGATGCCGTCCAGGTGGGACTGGATCATCCAGTCCCGGCCGACCACCTCGTGCGACCAGTCGGCGGCGAGCACCCGCGGCATCAACGGCGCGATCACCGCCAGCCACGGCAGGCTCGCGAACTCGTTGCGCATCAGGTGGCGCTCACTACGGAACTGGCGGCCCTCCGGCGGCGCGACCCGCAGGATCACCGGCCGGGCCCGGCCGGCCAGGGTGACGCGGTAGACGTTGTTGTACATCCCTGTGCCCAGCTCGACAGCGGACACAGGCGCGGCGCCGCCGCCGAAGGCCCGTCGGCAGACCTGTTCGATCTCCTCCGCCGTCAGTGACTGCTGGAACGACTCCGAGGCACGCTCAACGGGATGGAAGTCCATGCTGCTCAGGATGCCCCGCCCGGAGGCTGTTCGTCATGCACACCGCGTTAGGCGGCCCGGCCGAAACGTATCCGGCCTGGTGACACAGCCCTTGGCGCCCGCTTACTCCCGGCCCGGAGCCCGGCAGCCCGACTGTCTCTCTACCAGGCCCGCTGCCGCGCCGGGGCACTTCGCCGGTATCCCTCGCGGGTGGCGCGGCCAGGGCCGCCCGGCTGCTCTCCGCCTGCCGCCCCCCGGGGCAGCCTCGGTGAGGTTCTGTTCACCGACCCGAAGCCCCTAGGTCGTCCCGGCCCGGCCTGGATCGACACGGTGCCGCCGTACGGGCTGTGGCAGGGCGTCGACCGACGCTTGGGCTTCGCTTGAGTACTGCACCCGGTAGGTCACTGGCCGTTCCCCGTCTGGTCGTCGAGGCCGGTGAAGCCGGTGAAGTCGCCGTTCCTCAGGCGCTGGAGCATGGCCTCCTCTTCGTCCTGGGCCTCCTGCGGCAGGGACCACCGGGCAGCGATAAGGGGGACGTCGGTGATCGGCGCCGTCCAGATCCCCTCGTGCGCAGTACGGGCGCGTCGGCCACGGCGTACCTTTCTCAACTCCTTGACGGCATGGACCGTGCCAGTGTTCCCCGGCCGTCGGGGGCGTGCGCTGAGTGAAACCCCGGCGTGTGGTGTGCCGGGAGGACGCACGTGTCGGATCCGCGCGGGCGGCATCCCTGCCCGGGTCCGCCCCGGATCCGTCGCGGCCACGGGCCGGGCTCGGGTTGCCGGGCATGCCGAACCGACGGACGTAGTGGAAACGATGGAGCGCCGGTCAGCGCCTGCCGGTCGGCCGGACCTTGGCTTCGATCTCCCGGGCTGTCCGCGCGACGGTCAGCCGTACCTGGAGCGGCCAGTCGTCAACAGTGGTGCTCTCCAGGGCTACCAGGACACCCTCCAGCAGTGCCTCCAGGGCCTTGCCCATGGGGAGCCTTCCCCTGTGTGGCAGGGCCGTCGTCGTCGGCGGGGCGTCTGCGGGCACTGGAAGCGGGGCCGGCTCCGTCCGCGCGGCGGGGGAGGACGTGTACCTCTTGCCGTCGATACCGAGCACCGGTCGGTCAGGTGGCGGATTTCCTCCACCTCGAAGATCGTCCCCCACCGTCGAGTGGTGGGAATTCGTCGCAGAGGCGATCGCCCGGGTACTCAGTCCGGCGGCCCGCAGAGACGATACGACAGCCCGCCGCTGCGTGCGCGGCAGCCGAAGCGATCCAGCGAACTCCGCTTCGCAGTAGGCGGCCCAACTCGGGTAACCAAGTGACTTCCACGCCCGGGTCAGATACGCCCGGCGCACCAAATCCCACACGTCATCCAGCGCATTTCGGATCCTGTCAGTCAGCTCACGAGCCTCGTTCGGCGTCAGCGGACCCAGTACATTGGCAGCGGTCATACCGGGAGCGTCCCGCATTTCTCTTGGCACGCGAATGCAGACCCGCCGAAGCCCGCCGCGCCAGGTTGATCTGGTTCAGGCCCAGCACGGGTGTGCTCCAGGAAAAGCGACGTGACCGACATGCCGCCGAGCCGTGACAGGCGCACGCTGGGGTTGTGGCCCGCCTATCGCACCCTCCGCGACCGCGGCGGCCCGCTCGTCCCGGCTCAGCCGGTACCAGGGCGTGATCCGCGTACCGCACGCGGCCAGCACCTCACGGCGCACCTCATAGAAGTGCCGGGCCAGGGGCAGGGACTCGTTCGTCATACTCCAGGGAACGTCGGTCCCGCCGATCTCGTGACACCCCCGGCCGCGCGACCGGCCCCGCTTGGACTGCTTGCTATCGCTTTCATAGTGGTTAGGCTGCTGGATCCCACACGCCGTCGAACAGGGCCAGTTCCAGCAGATCCGGGCTCGCCTCGGGCCACCCGATACCGCAGGAGACGAGCTGCTCGGCGGCGGCGGTAGCCCAGTGCAGGTAGATCCCGTATCGATGTGGCGTCCAGCCGCCGTCCGACCAGATCCATGCGGCTACGTCCGCCGCTGACGGCAGGCCCAACTCCACTCCCAGCCGCGTGGCGTGGATACGGACGACGCGCGCGACCCTTTGGTCAAGGATCAGCGCGCGAGGCCCCACAGGGGCGTCGATCGCCCGGTCGAGGAAGTAGAGCAGCTTGGTGATAAACGCCGGCCCAAATCCTCTCACTTCCCCGTACAACCCTCGATACGCCGCAGCCGCCCCCTCCTCCCGGAGAGCCGCACCTGCCTTTGCCAGCGCATCGGATGTGTTCGGCTTGGCCAAGATCTCCCGAAGGCGGTGCGGCCCATAGCCATTCCTGCCCTGCCCCCAGACATACGAGGCCACCAGAGCCTCAGCCCACGCCCCGCCCCTCACCGCCTCCCGGGCGATCGTCACGACCTCGGAACGGCTGATCGCTGCGCCGCTTGCTTGCGACCGTTCAAGGAGCCGAATGGGCCACGGAGTGATACCCGACCAGTGAGCGGGCACGTACATCACGGCGTGGGTGCCAGTACCTGTCGCGTACCGAGATCCGGCCCCAGCCAGCCATCCCCGGATGGCGTGCACCGCAGATACTGGCAGCGGCCGAACGGCCAGCTCGGCGTCCAGCGCATCCGCAAGGTCCTGTCGACTCATCCCCGCCTCTCGGCCTTCAGCTCTCACGCCGGTCATCGGAGCGGAGATCCGCGCCGCAGGCCCCGCGCAGCTAGTTTCGTCTACCGGCCTGACTCCGGTGGCAAGAATCCAGATTCACTGTCACCGAACACCAATGTCGCGCCGCCGAGACCCGCGGGGCCGCCGGGCCTCTGGTCGCTGCACGCACACCGGCCACCCGGATGCGTCCCCGGAGCAGCCCGGCCGAGCCGGAAGCCCGACGGTGCTGAGCGAAGCGAAGCACCGTAACTACTTGATGGCGGGTACTTGATGTTCTTACTAAAGGGGCCTGAACCAGCGGGCGCCGGGAAAAGCAGTCTCCGGGCTGCCGGAGCCCGGAAGTACCGGCACCGGAAAATCAGGCCCCGGTGACCGGCGACGGAAAACCCGGCCCCGGGAACCAGGGACCGGGCCGGGGAACACCGGGTCAGTAGCCGCGGCGCTTGATGGCCTTGTTCTTCGAGTCCCGGACGTACTTCGCCGTGACACCGCCCAGCTCGCCGATCTGCTCCGTCGACATGCTGTACGGCTCCTCCATCAGCGCGAGCGCCGTGTCCTGCAGCACCGGCAGCGCCGCCTTGCGGCGCCCCGTCGCCACCGACACCGTCTCCGCCAGAGCGGGCAGCGTCTCGGCGGCGGTCTCGACGTACTCCACCCCGGCCCTCCGCGCCGCCTCCCGCAACTCCTCGGCGTTCATCCGCTCACCGGCCCGGTTGATCGGCGCGAGCCGGTCACCCACCAGAGCCAGACGCCGCATCTCGTCGTACGCGCCAGCGGAGATACCCAGGACCCGGTTCAGGCCGCGGACACCGTCGTAGAACCACAGGCTCATCGCGGCCTGGTTGCGCTCCTCGACGTGCGCCTCGATCTCCAGATCCGCCTGCGCGACGATCTCGCAGACTCGCCGGAACCGTTCATCGGTCCGGGCGAGCCTGCCCAGCTCCTCCAGGACCTTCTTTCCGGCGTCCTTGCGCAGAGCGGCATGGTCGGGAATGGGCAGAGTGTGGTGCACAGCGGGCATGGCTGGCCTCCATCGCGCGTTGGGCACCCTGGCGGTGCCGGCGAAGGCTGGGGCAACCCCACGCCGAACGGACACCAAAATCATACAGCACGCGTCATCGGTGAGTGCTGGACGATCTCCGCCCGCCTCTTCTGAGCAGGGCGAGCCCGAAGCCGCCGACGAAGAACAACAGCCCCTCCGCATCCCCAGCGACGGCCCGGCCGTACGAGGAGCAGGCACCCGTCAGCGCGATCCGGCCCGTATCCGTCCCGGGCACGACACCGCGGCGCACAACGCCGAGCCCGACCAGGCGCCTCACCACCACAGCAGCCGGGCGAGCCCCCGCCGACGGCGCGGAAGAGGCCGGAAGACCTCCTCCTCCGCCGCCCACGGATCCTCCCTCGCGGCCCGGTACCCGGCACGCGAGTACCGGGCGCACACCGCCCACGTCCGCCGCCCGACGGTCAGCGCAGGACCGCCCACCGGATACGGCCGCTCCGCGCTGCCCCGGGTCCAGCCGACCGCGAACCACATCCCCGGCGCCTCCTCCCAAGTACAGAACGTCCAGCGGCCCACCTCCACCTCCCGCTTCACGCCCGCACCTCCGCCACGACGGTGCGCCCGCCGTCCGAGCCGAGCCGGTACACCAGCCCGTCCGCGTACCGGACAGCGACGTCGCCCGGACTCCGCCAGCTCTGGACCTTCCACCCGGCCTCGTACGAGACCGCGGGATAGTCCTCGAAGAACCCGTTGCACCACTCACACACCAGCAGCAGATTCGGCGCCTCGTTGATCCACTGCGCCCGTGACCCGCCCATCCCCCGGTTGACCCGGTGGTGAACCGTCAGCCGGTCGGGCGAGCCACAGCGGGCACACCGCCCCCCGTCGCGCTCATGAACCAGGTCCCTGACCTCGTCCGAAGGGCCGGTGCGCCGCCGGGCCACGACCATCCTCCGTCCTGCCCGGCCGCCGGACCGCGAACGCGGCCCCACCCAACAGCACGAGCGGACGGCAGACTGAACCCGACCCACCCCTAACGTCGCGCCCTCCCGGCCAACGGCCCCGGCGCCCGCCCCCTCCACATCAAAGGCGCAGGTTCAGGCTGGAGCGCCCGAGCACGCGATATCACCCGCGCGAGGAAAGACGCCTTCGATTCTGCGGCAACACGCGGAGGCGGGGACGGAAGAACTTCGCCGCAGTCCGGGGGAGTCCGCGGCAGCCGACCCGGGGCGGTGCGAGGCGAGTGCGTCTCCTCAGGTGCGCTGGCTCAGATTTTGCAGTAGTAGTACCGGGAGCTGGCGTTGAGCGTCGCTCCATCCCCTTGGTAGAGACGTACGACATGCTCCACCGGAGTAACGTCACCGTCGCCGTTGTAGTCGTAGTAGAGATCGACCCAGTAGGTGGCGGAGCGGTTGCGGACGTAGTTGTTGCCAATGGCGCCAGGATACGGCGCGGACGCACCACAGGTGGTAACAGTGCTGAGGCCGACGTTCGTGATGTTGCCGTTCGGCTGGTAATAGCACAGGCGCCCGCTGTTGCAGACAGTGTCAGCCTGCGCCGGTGCGGCGCTGAGCGCGCCGAGCGCCATGGCAGCGGCAGCGATACTCACGACGGCCTTCGGCCGGATTCGCTTGACGATCACGGCTTTCCCTCCCCATCGTTGCGGCCGCACAGCCATGCCGTGCGGCAGCCTCACGCGGTACCCCGCGCTCGGTCAAAGCACCCTGGAGCAGAAACACCCTAGGGCGGAACTGAGAGCGTCGCTAGTTGGCCTCCGCCGCCGCGATGCCCGGACGAGCAGCCTTCGTCGGGGCTCCCATGGTTTCCGCGAGCGTCTTCGGGCCGGATAGAAAGCGAGGGCCGTCGGGCCGTGTCTGAACGTGAGTTCAGACAGTTTCTGAGTACTCCATCAGGCCGTCAGACGGTTCGCCCGGCCAAAACAGTCCGCAGCCGATCTCGCCGAGGCAGCTACGGCGCAGTCAGTGAACCGGCCCCAACCGGGCCACCGTGTAGCAGACACCACAGCCGGGCGGACGGTTCCGGCGAACTGCTCTTTCCGGAGCGCACCGGCCCCTACCATGCCGCCATGACGATCGCCCCGGAGGCGCCTTCGCCCGCCCCGTTACGGTTCCTGTCCCTGGAGATCACCTCCCGCTGCCAGCTCACCTGCCCCGGCCACTGCTACGCCCAGGCCGGACCGACGGCCGGGCACGGCACGATGACGACGGACACCTGGCTGCGGATCATCGACGAGGCCGCCGCCCTCGGCACGACGGCCCTCCAGCTCATCGGAGGAGAGCCCACCCTCCACCCCGACTTCACCCAGCTCGCCCGGCACGCTGTGGAGGCCGGACTCCTCGTCAGGGTCTACTCGAACCTCGTACGCGTCCGTGAGCAGCACTGGCCGATCCTCCAGCACCCGAACGTGCGCGTGGCGACCACGATCTACAGCGACGACCCGGCCGAGCATGACACGATCACCGGCCGCACCGGATCCCACGCGGCAACCATCGGCAACATCGCCGAAGCGCTGCGCCGCGGCCTTCGCCCCACGGTCGCGGTCATCGACCTGGGGAACGGGCAGCGCGTCGAGCAGGCCCGCGCCGCGATGACAGCCCTCGGCGTCCCCGACGTCCGCGTCGACCGGGTCCGCGCCGTCGGGAACGCCGCCCGCGGTGCTCTGCCGTCGACCGCGGAGCTGTGCGGGCGCTGCGGGATCGGAAAGGCCGCGATCCTCCCGGACGGGACCGTCGCCCCGTGCGAGATCGGAGGACGGTTCCTCACCGCAGGCAGCGTGGCCACAGGCGCCAGTCTGGCATCCGTACTGAACAGCACCCGATGGGCCGAGACGGTTGAGAGCATCCCGAGCCGTACGAGCACGGACCCCTGCCCGCCCGACTGCCAGCCGGCCGCCTCCGACTCCTGCGCCCCCGCCAAAAGCGAACCCTGCGGACCGATGGACTGAACCAGCCCGTACTTTGCCGCCTCCCCAATCCTCCCGACCGAAGGAAGCCCCCGACCATGAACTGGATGCCAGCGGGCTGGGACCACCATGCCGCCCGGATGGCCGACGAGACCGTACGGCCCGAATCCCGCTGGCACGGCCCCCTCGCCACAACCCCCCGCCACCTGTTCGTCCCCCGGTGGTGGACGAGCAGCCGGAAAAACGGGGCCTGGGGCTACGAACTCCATGACGGCCCCAGCGACCCCGACACGTGGATGAACAACGCCTACGACAAAAACCTCAGTGTCATCACCAGGGTCGGCCCGCACCACGCCGACCACGCCACTCCCGGAACCATGGTCCCGGAGAGCTGGCCCACCTCGTCCTCCACCCTGCCCGACCTCGTCGTCACGATGTACCGCCACGCGGTCATCGCCGACACCAACCGCATCCTGGTCACCTGCGGCAGCGGCTACGGCACCGCCCTCGCCTGCCGACGCCTCGGAGCAGACCGGGTCACCAGCGTCGACGTCGACCCCTACCTCATCAAGGCAGCACGCGAACGGCTGGCCGACACCGGACACCACCCGCAGCTGGAAGTCGGCGACCTCACCGGCGAACTCCCCGACACCTACGACCGAATCATTGCCACCGTCTCCGTCCCCGCCATCCCCGCCACCTGGCTCACCGCGCTGCGCCCCGGCGGACGGCTGGTGACCACGCTGGCCAGAACCGGGCTGATCATCACCGCGGACAAGGCCGCGGACGGGGGAGCCACCGGCATGGTCGCCCGCGAGCCCGCCGGGTTCATGAGCACCCGCCACGGCGACGACTACCCGCCCGCCCCCGACACCACCGCCCGGTGGAACACCGCGAAGACAGCCCAGGGCGAGAGCGTCACCACCGGCCGCTACCCGGTGATGCGGGTGAGCAGCACCTGGGACGTGCGATCCACCCTCGAACTCACCGTCCCCGGCATCGAGCACCAGTACAGCAAGGGCCCGGACGGCGCCCGCACCGCGTACATGCTCCACCCGGACGGTTCCTGGGCCCGGGCCGTAGCGACGGGCCCCCGGGACCTGCCCACCGTCCACCAGAGCGGCCCCCGCCGCCTCTGGGACGAACTCGACCGCATCCGCACCTGGCTCGTCATCGACGGCGACCTGCCCATCTCCGGAGCCACGGTACGCATCGACCCCGACGGCACCTGCCACCTGGCACGCAGCGGCTGGACAGCAACCATCAGCACAGGATGACCCCCGCCCGGTTCCTCACACGCCGCCCGCAGCCGATTCCACCACCGGTATCGAATGCCGTACCAGCGCGTCCAGAACCGCCGCGGCATCAGGCACCGACGCGAAAGCAATCACCACCCTGCCCAACCCGCCCTCACCAAGAACGAACTCGAACTCCGAACCCGTGACCTCGTTCTCGAAGACGTACCCACCCGGCGGAGCGCCGCACAACGGACCATCCGCGCCCTCCAGCGACGGAAACCGGACCTCGTCGACGGCACGGGCAATCACCCCGTTCGGAACACCCTCGAAGTCCACATGCACACGGCCCTCCTCGTCGAAGCACACCCGCCCCGCACCCAGCCCAGGCTCCTCGAACTCCAACCGCAACGGATGACAGCCGACGTACCGAGTCGGCTCACCGAGCGCAGGAAACGCCGTCGTGATCACCGTGACCGCCGCCCGCTGCGCCTCACCCCAGTACGTCTCCCAGGCATCGAGGGCATCCATCAGGTCGGACTCGGACATCGTGGTCGCTCCGTTCACTCACCGGACGGTGGACCAGACGACCGCCGACCCGGGCGGGGTAGGACACGGACCATGGTCCGCACACCACGGACTACCGTCGCGTCGGGCCTGGCGACCGCGTGGCGGCCGACACCCGCGAGAGGCGAAGCGGGGTTCCAGCGCGTTCAGAAGCCTGGTATGCCTTCGACGCATTGAGCTCTTTCCAACCTCACGCTGACGCGTGGTGAAGGACGAGGACGGCCTTCACGATGTTGGTGACGCGGTTGGTGCTGCAGCGGAGTTTCCGCAGGAGTCGCCAGCCCTTGAGGGTGGCTATGGCCTGTTCACCGACACAGCGGATCTTGGCGTGGGTAGTGTTGTGGTGGCGTTTCCACTGCTTAAGGTGGCGGCACCGGAACGGGAGGCGGACGGGCCTGCCGGCTCCTTGATATGCCTTGTCCGCCCAGCATTTGAGGCCCGCGGTGGCGAGGGCGTCCCCCCATGCGCCGAGTGTCGCCCCGACACGACGCTCGGCTTGCTGGACTAGGAGTTGTCTTCAAATGTCACGCCCACATCAGGAGCGATGCCAGGGTGAGGGCTGCTTGGTAGGACTCGGCAGTCTTCTCGTAGCGAGTGGCGATGCCTCGCCATTGCTTCAGCCGGTTGAAGCACCGTTCCACCACGTTGCGGCGCTTGTAGATCCCGCGGTCGAAGGCGGGCGGGCGTCCGCCCCGGCTGCCCCGGCGGGCCCGGTTGCGGATCTGGTCGGCCCGTTCCGGAATGGTGTGGCCGATGTTCCGGCGCCGCAGCCAGGTGCGGATTGCCTTCGAGCTGTATCCCTTGTCGCCGATGACGTGCGCGGGGCGGGTCCGGGGACGCCCCGGCCCGTTCCTGGGCACCCGGATGGCTTCCATGACGGCCGTGAACTGCGTGCAGTCGTTGGTGTTCCCGCCGGTGAGAGTGAAGGCGAGCGGTCGCCCGACGGCGTCGCAGGCCAGGTGGATCTTGCTGGTCAGACCGCCTCCGGACCGGCCGAGGGCCGGAGTGCGGAGCCCCCTTTTCGTGCTCCGGCCGCGTGCTGGTGGGCACGGACGACGGTGGAGTCGACCGACACCAGCCATTCGATGTCCCCGGCCGTGTCCGCCCCGGTCTGCGCGGCCCGCAGCATCCGGTCGAAGGTGCCGTCCAGTGCCCACCGGCGGAAACGGGTGTGCAGCGTCGCCCAGGGCCCGTACCGCTCCGGGACGTCCCGCCAGGCCACCCCGGTCCGGAACTTCCACACGATCCCGTTGAGGACCATCCGGTCGTCCAGCCGCTTGCGGCCCCGATCCTCCCGGGGAAGCAGGGGCTGCACGAAGGCCCACTCCGCATCGGACAATTCATGGCGACGTATCACCGCACCATGATCCACCATCCAAGATCATTTGAAGACACCCCCTAGCCCACCCACGCCTCCCGGCCCCGGCGCGAGCATCTGCCGGACATGCAGCGGCTGGTTGTGGCAGTGGATCCGGCGACGAAGTCTCATGAGGACGCGGACAGGACGGCGTTCACGGTGGCCGGGCGGGCGTTCCCGGTCGAGACGCTGTACGGGGGCGACCGGCCGCGGGGGTATCTGTTGCACGCCGAGCAGGACCGGTATACGCCGACGGGGTCGATGCGGCGGGCGGCGCAGCTGTATCACGAGCACCAGGCGGACTGTGTGGTGATCGAGGCGAACAACGGCGGGGACTATCTGCCCGCGCTGTTGGAATAGGTGGATCCGACGGTGAACTGGCGAATCGTTCATGCCACGCGGGGGAAGCGGGCTCGGGCGGCCCCGGCGGCCCAGTTGTACGAGCAGGCGCGGATCTCGCACGTCGGGCCGCCGCGGGTGTTTGCGGAGCTGGAGGGGCAGATGGCGACGTTCGTCGGCCAGGGTGAGACGGAGGACTCGCCCGACCTGCTCGATAGCGCGGTGTGGGCGCTGTGGGACCTGTTCCTTGATCCGGCGATGCCGCCCCCGCATGGTGGGGATGATCAGCGGCTGGCCGGGCGACGGTAGAACTGTTCTGGAACTCTTCTGACACATAAAACTTGACTCGTGGGGGACCGGTTGTGTTGCATATCAAGAATTCGGCATGTACTTAGGTCGTGCCGGAAGTGGTGTCGTGGGGCCGGAGGCCACCCCGCAGTTCAGGGATGGAGTGGCCTCCGGCTGGTCTAGAAGTCGGCGCCGCAGGAGCGGGCGATGAACCATACCTGGATGGCCGTCCTGGTCATGGACATCGCTCGCTTGCGGAGCCAGTGGGTCACTGGCTTGCCGTGAGCTAAGTTCTCCTTCCTTTCGGGGTTCTTCCGGTTTCGGGCGTGTTTGGGCATTGCTCCTCCTTTCAGATGTGTCCGACGAGGAACTGTCTGTCGGCCACATCTGAATGGAGGGGCCTTATTGCGGGATCCTATGCCGTCGTCGGTGAAGTCGTCCTGGTTGTAACTCCGTTGTGGATATCGTGATTCGGGCCGCGCATCAGCCCTTGTCGCAACGCGCATCGAGGTGGTAGGCCCGTGGTCGTCTCCCATCGGTAGGGTGGAGATGGCGCGGGGCCGATCTTCCGGGAGTGGATGTGGGCCTGCGCGAGTTCGTGATTGACGCGTGGTCGTGGCTGAACTACAAGCCGGTGGTGGCTGCGGCGGGGCGGCCGGGGGACCGGTCGTTCCCCGAGCTGGCGGCGACGTGGCTGCCGCCGCACGAGATTCGTCGGCTGGCCGCGTACAAGGTGCTGGCGTCGTACGACAACAACCAGGCCGGGCAGTTGGCGGCGGCCTCCGGTGACGACGGCGCGCTGGAGCGGCGGGAGCTGGGGGACGCGGCGAACCTGGTGGACACCGCGCTCGGCTACCTGCTGGGGCCGGAGCAGCAGGTGGTGGTGGTGGTGGTGGGTGCGGAGCACGCGGATGAGGAGCCGCCCGCGCCGGGTTCGTCGGAGGCGGCGGCTGTGCAGGAGCGGTTGCGCGCGTGGGCTCAGAAGGAGTTGCTGGCGCTGCGGGTGCAGCAGGCGGAGCGTACGGCGGTTCTGCTGGGTGATGGGGTGTATGTGCTGGCGTGGAGTCCGGAGAAGCAGCGGCCGACGTTGCGGGTGTACGACCCGGGGCTCTACTTCTTTTAGTGGGACGAGGAGGAGGACGAGGACTATCCACGCCGGGTGCATCTGGCGTGGGAGCTGCCGGAGGACGAGGAGGCGGGTCTGAAGGCGCGGGTGCGGCGGGTGACGTACGAGCTGGGCCCGGTCGGAGAGGTTGACGGTGATGGTGTGGGTGCGGTGCGGTACTACCCGTGGTCGCCGGGGGAGGCGTCGCGGACGACGTGCTTTCTCACGGACGCGGAGTGGGCGCTGGAGGATCTGAAGCGCGGGCAGACGCTGGACCGGCTGCCGATGGACAAGGCGGTGTTCCGGGTGAGGCCGGACGGTACGGAGCTGCACCGCCTTGATCTGATGATCGACTTCGTTCCGGTGGTCCACATCACGAACACCATCCCGGCCGGGGGCGAGTACTGGGGGCGCCCGGCGCTGGCCCGGGTGCTTCAGGGGCTGGACGAGCTCGCGGCCACCGACTCGGACAGTTCGGCGGCGAGCGCGACGACGGGGACGCCGATCATCGGGCTGGCGGGTGCCCGGCTGCCGGTGGACCGGGCGACGGGGAAGCCGGTGCGGCTGCGGGTGGAGGCCGGCGCGGTCTGGCAGCTCGGGGAGACGGGCCGGATGGATGCGCTGGACACGTCGCATCAGCTCGCGGAGCTGAGGTCGCGGGTGGATCACCTGCTGGACCGGATCGCGTCGAACTCGCGGATCACCGCTGCGGGGCTGGGGACGCTGGCGGCGTCGGAGGTTCCGTCGGGGTACGCGCTGAGGCTGGCGCTGGTGCCGCTGGACGGGCTGGTCGCGTCGATGCGGCTCGCTCGGGAGCACAAGTACCGGCTGCTGTTCAAGTTCGTACAGCGCCTGTTCCAGGCGGGGCGGGCCGAGGGGTGGACGGCGGCCGGGGAGTCGTTCCCGGCGCGGCTGGCCTGGGCGCAGCACACACCGACGGACCGGGCGGCCGTGCTGGACGAGGTGGCGACAGCGTTCGGAGCGGGCGTTTTGTCGCTGGAGACCGCGGTGAAGATGCTCCTCGACGCCGGATATCCGAATATCCGATCGAAGACGCGTCGGCGGAAGTTGCGCGTCTTCGGGCGAAGGAGCAGGGCAACGGCGGTGAGGACGGTGACGAGCCCGAGAACCGGGAAACGGCATCGCCAGCGATCAGCGATCTGTAAGGATGGCGGTATGGTTGACCGCCGCGGGTCAAGAGATGGCAATGTCTCTTTGAAACGCCAGGTCAAGAAGGGTGATCCCTGCGCACGCAGGGCTGGTCCGTTCGGCGACTGGAGCGCCGGGCGGACCAGTACGTGATCCCTGCGCACGCAGGGCTGGTCCGTCCTCACCGGCCGCGAGAGTGTCGATCATCCGGTGATCCCTGCGCACGCAGGGCTGGTCCGACGAGGACGAGCGGGTTGTCATCGGTAGGTCCGTGATCCCTGCGCACGCAGGGCTGGTCCGTGACCGCGACGACCACCGAGCAGCCCGTCGACGTAGTCCCTGCACCCGCAGGGCTGGTCCTCTGGTACGGCCAGAGTGCCCACCGCTCCTCCCGGTTTTCCCTGCACAGGGATGATCCGGCCGTGGTGGTGGCGTCACCGCGCTCGCTGCCGAGTTCCCTGCGCACGCAGGGGTGGTCCGTCCCGCAGATTTCGGTCGTCCTCGATGTCGAGGTGTTCCCTGCGCGCGCAGGGCTGATCCGAGCCTCGTCCGGCTTGTTGACGGTGCGGGGAGTAGTTAGCTCCAGATGCCTCGGCGGCGCATCAGTTCGATCTGGGGGAGGGTGACGTTGTCCCGGTAGGTGCCGTGGCGGTACGGGGGCTGGTCGGCGCAGAGGTTCTTGGGGTAGATGGGCTGGTCGTAGACGGTTCGGTACAGCTCGGTGCGTAGGTCCTTGGCGTTGTTGGTCCAAGCGGTGGCGGTACGTCGTCGGCGGGACGGCATCGAGGTGGCCCGTGGTCCAGGAGGGTAGGCAGAGCCGTGTCCCGGCCCGGAAGGCGTACGGCCACGTTCCCCGCAGCCGCCCGGAGTCCAGGTACACCGGTTCGAGGCTAGCCTCGCATCGGTTCTCGGCGGCGCGGCCAGCGGTGCGGTGTTCTCCCGGGCAATGCCGTCACCGGGGTGGGTGTCCGGTGTCCGTGAAGTTGGCGGGTGTCCCGCTGATCATGGCGAATCGGCTGGATCCCCGGCAGGCGTTACGGCTGGGCGTGCGGGTCGTTGAGACTGTTATGGCTATGCGTGCACGTTCTCGGCTCTGCGCGATGTGTGAGACCGGTCTGCTCGGCGGGACGGCGTATCTGGTTGACGGCGCCCGGCGGCAGGGCCGTCGGGCGCCCGCTCGTTTCCTGATCTGCGAGTCCTGCTACGAACGAGGGTGTCCAGATCCGGAAACGGGTCTGACCCGGGCGGTCTCTACCCGGCAGACGCAGAGCATGGAGTGGAGGGAACTTGCCGGCCGCGGCACGGCGCTCCCGCCGCAGGCGTGTATCGCCGGCTGCGGCCTGGTCGTAGTGCGCGGGGCAGAGAAGACGATGCGGGGGGTGACGTGCTCGCGAGCGTGCCGAACATCCCTCACGCGCAAACGTAACGGAGGCATCGGATCGGGCCGCCCCTGCGGCGCCTGCGGCACGCCCGTTACGACTGGGCGTGCAGATTCTGAATACTGCACTGCGGCCTGCCGACAGAAGGCATACCGCAGCCGGCGCGCCCGCCCACTGCCGTCGAACCCCGTCCCGGAGCTGCTGGAGGCGATCGCCCCCTTCGTCACCACCAACATCTCCGGAATCTCGCAGTCGCTCTACAAGGCGCTGCACCGCGTACATGCCACACATCTGCGTGACCACGCTCCAGACGAGTTCCTCGCCGGGCTCGCCGCCATGGACCCCGAGCGGGTCAAGGTCCCCGACACCGACGAAGGCCGTCGCCTCCGAACCGCCCTCCACCGCCTTCGGGCGAGCTTAGAACCTTCACGCCCAGACGTAACAGCTTCAACGACCCGCACGCCCAGCCGTAACGCCCACCGAGGTCCAGCCAATTCACCATGACCAGCGGGACGCTCGCCATCTACACGGAGACCGGACAGTTGGCCGTGCCGATCCGCCCCAGGATGGTTACCCGGAAGTCCGAAGAAGTCCTCCGTCTCGAGGGCGCGACGCCGCTGCCCCCGGGACTCGCCACTGCGACACCCGGGGGAGGGCGGGCCGAGCGGCACGGTCGATGCGGGGCGCCCTGGTCGTGGAGAGGCTCTCCGGGGTGCCGGTATCGGGCATGGCGGAGAAAAGGACTGTACGGGATGGAGCGCCCCAACACCCTGTTATCAACCTGGTATGCGCGCAAGGATCTGCATACAGCACCCTCGGGAGGGTGATCTGATTGCAAGCATCCGCAACTCCGTTGCCCTTGCCGTGGGTGACGGATCACGCTCGGAGCGTCAAAGATCCACCGGAGATTCTGGAGGCCCCTGTGGCGCTGGTCATGCTGTGCAAGGACCCGGAGAGTCCGAACAACGGGAGTCCGACCCTCTACTACGACGACGCTTCGAAGAGCTACCTGCTCCAGGGCTGGCGAGTGCTCGACGAGGCCCGTCTCGCCTCGATCGACGTCCCGGACCACGAGACGATCGTCGAGTTCCCCGCGCGGCTCCTGCCCCTGTTCCCCGGGGCGGGGGACGTCCCGCATACTTCCGCAAAACAAGAACAGGGGTGATCCGCCGCAAACCGTGGCAAGTGGTTAGTTCTATCTGATTTCGGGGGTCGTGCGGCCAGCCCGGCTGCCTGCACACTGGCCGCATGCCTTCCTCATCCAGTGTCATCGAAGCGCGCCGTGCCTTCGGGCGCCGCTTGCGTCTCCTCCGTGAGAACGGGGGACTGACGACCCGTGAACTCGCCCGGCGCTGCGGCTGGCACGAGTCGAAGTGCAGCAGGATCGAGCACGGCCACTCCCAGGCGTCTGTCGAGACGGTCAAGATGTGGGCGCGGGCCTGCGGGGCCGGGGAGCAGATCGAGGAGCTCCTCGAAGCAGCCCGCGGGATCGAGGGGATGTACGTCGAGTGGCGGGAGATGGAGGGGTCGGGCCTGCGTCATGCCCAGGACAGTGTGCGGCTGCTGTGGGAGCGGACGCGGGCTTTCAGGGCGTATTCGCAGAACATGATCCCCGGCCTCCTGCAGACGCCGGCGTATACCCGGGCAGTCCTGAACGGGATCCGCAACCGCCGCGGGCTGCGGGACGACGTCGAAGAAGCCCTTGCCGTCCGTATCGACCGTCAGGGCGTGCTCGACGACAAGACCCGGTCCTTCGAGATCGTCCTGGAGGAGGCCGCACTCTACCGGCGAGTCGGACCGCCGGAGCTGATGGCCGAGCAGCTCTGGCGGCTGCTGGAGATCGCTGCTCGTCCGCACGTACGCCTCGGGATCATCCCCCGGGACGCCGACCGGCATCTCATGCTCCCCGTCGAGGACTTCTGGATCTTCGACGGACGCCAGGTGGACGTGGAACTCGTCTCCGGATTCCTCAGGGCCAGGCAGCACCACGAACTCAAGCTCTACACCGAGGACTTCAACCGCCTCGACGGACTGGCTGTGCACGGCGGCCCCGTCCTCCAGCTCATAGCAACCGTCCTCACGGCCTACGACTCCTGAGGCGGTGGCCCGCCCGTGCCGTGCCGCCGCCCGGCCAGGAGCTGCGGCATGGCACGCTACGACAAGCGCCGGCACGACGGACCCCAGGGGCCGCACGGGCCCGAAACCTTCTACGTCCGGCGCGGGCCCGCCACCAGCGTCCTGGCCCTGGTGGCAGCCGCGACTGCCGTGTTCTTACTGGTGCTGTCCGGCAGATTCGCCCAGCCGGGCGCGACCACCACCGGCCCCGTCCCTCCCGAGCCGGACCCCCACGAGATGTTCCTCGGCGACCTCTCTCTCCACCGGCCCAGCGGTGAGAGTGTCGTCCGCTCCGGCATGTCCAAACCCGGAATACCCGTCTCCCTCCCCACCGGAGACTTCAACCATCACGCACCGCACCGCCTCGCCTACCGCTGCCAGGGGCCCGGCAGCATGAAGCTCATCGCCATCACCCCCGACGGCACCCGCCGCCGCTTCCCGGCCACCGCCTGCGGAGCCCCCATCACCTCACTCGCCCTCAGCGGCTACCGCAGCGTCACCCTGGCCGCCGACGACCCCACCGCCCTCCTGCTGTGGGCCGTCACCACCGCCCAGCCACCCGTGAAACCATCGGACAACCACCCGTAACACGCCCTCCCTCCCACCTGCCCCTGTGTACCCCCGGAGCGGGCATTCCCGGGTGAACCGCCGGATACATGACCCGTATACCACCGTTCCCCGGACAGCCAGGCGCCGACCGGGGACGGCGTGCCCCCGGCCCGGACACGGCTATGGCCCCGGACCCTGTGCATGGTTCGGGGCGAGTCGGGCGGAGCTGGCGTTGTGGTGGAGATCGCCGTACGGCAGCCAGGTGACGGTGTCGCTCGGGAATCCGGTTGCGGGGGTAGAGGTGCACAATGCGTTCGGCCTCGACTCGGGCGCGGGTGCCGCTGCGGTGTCCGGGTTCGAATCACCTGTGCTCGCCGAGGAGGCCGGGCCAGACGAGCTGGTGATGGAGCCAGGAGCCGGGCAATGAGGATGCAGCAGATCGCGGCGGCTCAGCCTCCGGCCGGGCATGCGACGGGTATCACCGCGATGGTGACGGTCTCGCGGGGTGGGGGAGTTGCCGAGGCCGGAGAACGCCACCCACCGGTCGACCAGGCCGACGGCCGCGGCAACGGGGATGTCGCAGTCGGCCGTCTCGTGGATCTGGCGGGAGTTCGCCCTGACGCCGCACCGCTCGCAGACGTTCAAACTCTCCATGGATCCGCTGTTCATCGACAGGGTCCGCGACGTTGTCGGCCTCTGCCCGTCGACCCGCCGGAGAAGGTACTCGTCCACCGCTCCGTCCCGAGCCCCGAACACGACATCCGTATCCGGCTCGCCGGCTGAAGCGAACAGCCAAGACCCTTTGTCTGGACGAAGACCGCCGACGAAATCTCCGACGAAGCCGTCACCTGCTGCCGGCGGATCTCCGGCCCAGATCACCAGCCGGTGGTGGGTGCAGACTCCGGCGAGCAGCAGCCTGGCGCGTGGAGTGCGGGCGAGGACGCCCGGGACGGCGAAGTGGCTGATCTCCTGGACATGACGGAAGCCGACGGCGAAACCGAGCGAGGCGGCGGCAGCGGTGAGGTCGAGCATCCACCAGTCGGTGGTCTGGACCCATTTCCCGACGGGCAGCAGGAGCGGACTGGCGTTGTTGGCGCGGGCGCGCTGGAAGGCTGTCGGTTTAGATCAGCTCGGGTTGGGGCGCGGAGGGGAGGGCGTCGGGCGAGGAACTTCAGAGGCAGTTCGAACATAGGCCAGTCATGTCTGCCGGCGCGGCCGAGCGGAGGGAAGGCCAGATCCGGAGCGGCATCACGGCACCCCCTCACGTCAAATAGCGCTAAAGGATGCAAATCGACTTTCAATCCATCCTTTCGGGGGTCTTTTCGCCGACCTTACGCGCTCTAACCTTGCATAGAAGATGCTATCCGTTCCCGTATGGGAATCATTCGCATGATCTTCGGGTCGTAGAACCGGAAGGAGTGAGGGGTCGATGACCGTTACGAACGGCGCTGCGGCAGGCGGGATCCCCGGTGTTGTCTGGCTGAAGGCGCGGGCGAGCATAGGGATGGGGGAGTGCGTTGAGCTGGCGCGTCTTCCGGAGGGAGGGGTCGCGTTACGGAACTCGCGGGATCCGCAGGGACCGGTTCTGGTCTTCAGCCCGGCGGAGTTGCGGGCCTTCCTCAAGGGAGCGAAGGGCTCGGAGTTCGATCATCTCGCCGAAGGGTGAAGCGGAGCAGCGGGGTCGGGGCCCGGTTGTGGCGGCGGGTATGTGTCCGGCACTCTAGGATCCATTTTGCTGGGTTCTGAGTCCTCGGAGTGTTGATGCCTGCTGCCCGCAAGGCCAGGTCCGTGTCGGATGCTTCGTCCGCCGTCCGTATACAGGCTGTTGAGGGGCAGCGTCCGGCCGGCCGGTTACTGGGTGACGAGCTGCGGTTCCATCGTGAGCGGCTCGGATACACGTTGTCCGAGGCTGCTGAGGTGATCCGGGCGTCGACGTCGAAGGTGAGTCGGCTGGAGCGCGGGGAGAGCCCGGCCAAACCCCGTGATGTCCACGATCTCGCGGTCTTCTACGGGCTGTCGCGCGATGAGCGGGGGCAGCTGGAGCAGCTCGTGTCGCAGGTGGTGAACGCGGACTTGTACGAGCGCTTCGCCGATGTCACGCCTCAGTATCTCAAGCGTCTCATCCGGCTGGAGGGCTCGGCGCAGAAGATCTCCGTCTTCGAGCCGCGGGTGGTTCCGGGACTGCTGCAGACCGGGGACTACGCGCGGGCGATGGTCCGGCTGGTGGCGGATGCATCTTTGCCGGACGCGGATGTCGAGCGGGTGGTCGCGTTACGGAAGGAGAGGCAGGTCAGGCTCGGCAAGGGGGCACCCAGGCTGGTCGCGGTGATCTGTGAGGAAGTTCTCTACCGGCCCTACGGCGGTCCTCGCGTGATGGCGGAGCAGATGGAGTTCCTGCTCAGGGCGACCGGGGAGTACCGGGTCAATGTGCGGATACTCGGCCGGGCGGCCGTGACGCCCCCGCATCCGATTTTCCACCTCGGCTTCGCCGATGGTCAGGGCCAGGAGCTGGCCTATGTGGAGCACCTTGACGGGGCGAACTACATCACGCAGAAGCGCCAGCTCGACCGGTATCGCTGGATGCTGGACACGGTACGTGCGCAAGCGCATGACCGCACGGCGAGCCTGCACACTTTGACGGGGGCCCTCGAACACTGGACCAAGGAGGCGGCGTCCGTGACTGCGGGCTGAGGTCCCGGGGCCCCGGCCGCCGCGCGTCCGGGGCCGCGGCGGTGAGGGCTACCGCACCACGCGGGCGACTCCGCCCCATTCGACCCAGTCGGTGGGTCGCAGGTGCGGGGGCGGGGGCGGCGAGTCGGGGTGCCAGTCCAGGACGTCGACGAGTCCGGGCGGTTCCTCGATGTCGAGGCGGTCGAAGTACCGCCGGACCTCAGCGTGTTCGCGCACTCGTCCCCAGTGGCCGTTGGTGGCCCGCGCCATGAGTCCGGTGACGCCCTCGCGGACGCCGGCATCGTCACTCACGAGCTGGCAGATGACCATGTAGCTGCCGGCGGGAAGTTCGTCGGCAACGGCACTTATCACGGCGGCCGGGTCGTTCTCGTCATCGGTGTCCGGCAGGCAGTGCAGGACGGAGACGAAGAGGGCTGCGATGGGCTGAGTCCAGTCGAAGAAGTCGTCCGTGGTCTGCCTGATCTCGCGGGTTCTCCGCATATCGCAGTCCAGGACCATCACGTCTTCGTTGTCTTCGAGGCAGGTGCGTGCGTGTGCCAGCACCATGGGATCGTTGTCGACGTAGGCGACTCTGGCCCCGGGCCTGGCTCTCTGTGCGACTTCGTGAACGTTGTCCTGTGTGGGCAGTCCTGACCCGTGGTCGAGGAACTGGGTAATTCCCTTTTCCACGGCCAGGTAGCGGACGACGCGCCCGAGGAAGTCACGGTTGGTCCGGGCAATCTGCTGGGAGCTGGGGGCTATCGCCAGCAGGCCGAGGCACGCCTCACGGTCGACCTCGTAATTGTCGGTTCCCCCTAAGAGCCAGTCGTACATACGTGCAGCGCTGGCTTGTGTGGTGTCAATCAGGTGAGATTGGGGTTTCTCCCCGTAGGCCATGCACGCTCCTCTGAGCCCCGTACGGGCGGTGTCCTCGGCGGAAAGGCTCATCCTAGAGACACCCCGTGGCGAGAACCAGAGCAACGGAGATCCGAACGGAAGTGTTACTCCCGGGAACACCAGCCACGTCCGCTGGCGCACACCCTTGGAACAAGGTGTGCGCCAGCGGCGCCCTTTCTACCGGCCGAGCAGACGTTCCCGTACCCGCTCGGCCCCGCACAGCAGTGCCTGGGCGTCGTGGACGGGGAGACCCATGAGACCGGCCGCGTCACCGATGGGCATCCGCAGACGGTGGTGCAGGAGCATGACGTCGGCCTGGTCGTCGCGCAGGGCTGTGTGGAACCTGCCACCGCGCAGAACAGCCGTCACCGTGCGGCGGCCCGCCTCGGCGCGCAGGTCCTTCCAGACCCGGGCGGCCGGGCAGTCACTGGCCAGCACGGCAGGCCAGCGGCGCCCCAGGGCCGTGAACACCGTGTCGACGCACTGCCTCGCCTGGACCGGGTCCTGGAGCCGAAGCTGCGCATAACGAAGATAGGCGTCGCGATTCGCTTCGCAGAAGGCGGTGAACTCGAGGCGGAAGCGTGAAGGCGGAGACGAGTGAGGGGGAGTATGGGTCATGAGCCCTGGCACCCCTTCCCGCCGGTGCGCCGGGCGGCGGCTTCCCGGCTCATCGCCGGAGCCGGACGCACCGGAGTACGGGCGCCGGATATCGCATCCGCCAGACCGGCCGGAACGTCATCGGACAGCAGGCGTTCGGTACGAAGACCGCCCCAGCGGGACCGGGCCGCAGCCGGCGCCATACCCGCCTCGGCGCCGATCTCCGCCCAGCCGCGCCCCTCGCGGCGGGCCGTGTCCACCGCCGCAGCGGCCAGACAGTCCGCATCCCCGTGCAGCTGCGCGGCCACCGCCAGCAACTCTGCCAGGGCCATCCCGGCACCGGCGGTGTCCAGATGCCGGACCCGAGCCGACAGGCCCTGGATGACGCGTTCCTGCCGGCCGGGAAGCGGCCCGGACATGCGGAGCTCACGGTCCCGCCTGCGCTGCGCCCGGCGTTGGCACGAGCGGTCGCAGTATTCCCTGGGGCGCCCGCCTTGTGTGCTCTCTCTCTGCTCGAGTTTTCTGCCGCAGAAGCCGCACTTGGCTTCTGGTAGTGATGCTGCCATCGGGGGTTTCCCTTCGCCGTGCCCCGGGTGTGGCTGCCCGGCGGACCCGGGGCTCCATCAGTCGTCGTCCCGGGTGCGGACGCGCGAACCCGCGCGCCCGCACCCGGGGCAGAGGCGGGGTCAGCCCCGGCGGAAGCGGACGCGGACGATGCGCAGGTGGCTCCGGTCGGCGCGGGCCAGCAGGCTCAGCAGTACGGACACCACGATGCCTCCCGCGGTGGCGCTCACTGCGGTGGGCCAGGGCGGTGGCATGACGAAGACGGCCACCACGGCGGCGAAGAGGAGCGGCAGGCTCGCGCATACCTTCAGATCGAACAGCGCGATACTGCCTGTTTCGCCATCAGGCTGGGCTGGGATAATCGGGGAGGGAATGTCCGGGGGAGTAATTGCCAGCTCCCGGGTTTTTCCGAAGGTCACGTTCGAACCTTTCATCGGTTTGTCGATGGCCGTGCGGTGCCCTCGGGGTGCATCCCGGGGGCACCGTTCATGTCGCAGCCCGCCATCGGACGGCTGCGAGCGGTAACACTATCGTTCCACTGGTCAGTTCGCCCTCGGGACGAAGCTGTTGCGCGATGCAATCCGTAGACGGATCCGTCCCGTGAGGTAAAAGTGCATGTGGGCGGTCCTTTTTTGACAAACTGCCGACCATGTAAGGGGCGTTACCGATCACTCCTGTGCGGTGAGGAGGGAGTCGCGGACTCCCGATCAAGCCGAAGGAGCGTGCAGATGGGAAGAAAGTAAACGTGCAATAGCAAAGTGCAACCCGCGTTGCCGGGCCGGGACATCCCGCCGGAAGGCCGTCCGGCCAGCGTCGAACGTTCCAGCCGCACGGGGACGGCCCGGCTTCGCCCGGCAAAGCCTGCGCGCGCCAGCACGGAAGTGTGCATGAAAAGACCGCGTATATGATATCCGTCGCTATTCGTCCTGCTGTGCGAGATCGGCGCACACGGCGCAGCCGGGCCTAATGATCTACTTCGGCCGCACCGTCCACGCTGGCGGCACCGCCGAAGACCCGCTCCCGCAGGGAACCGTCTCCTTCATGCTGGCCCGCCCCCACCGGGCCCCGGGACCGGAACTGCGCCCACTGCCTTGCTGCTCGCGGATGCGCACCAGGCCACCACCGATTACCAACTCGACTGGCTCACCGCGGGAACCGAGGAGGCGTTCTTCACCCGCTCCCTGATCCAGTCCGCCCTGCCGACCAGCCAGATCGTCACCGTCAACGGCACGACCCTGCTCACCGACACTGCCACCCGCTCGGCGGACGAACTCACCCTCGACGGTGACCGGCTGCGTGTACGGCAGGCCGGACCGGCCCGTCTCTAGAGCAAGCCCACGGCAGCTGACATCCGAGTCGAGCCCAGGCCCGTGCTCCCCCGCCACTCTCAGAGGCCCTCCTGTGCTTTCGGGCCTCAGCCATATCAACAGCACCGGCCTATCGGCCCGTCGTGCCTGTAGGGCTGATCCCGTATCCCGGCCGCCCACTGGCACGCAGATATCTCTCAGATGCTCCGCAAAGACCACGGTCACGCTGTTACGCGAACGAAGAGACCGAGGGGGCCTTGGAGGCTGCCGACAGTGAACAGGCCGAGTGACACTACGCCCACAGGAGCCCTCACTCCTGTCGGGCTGAGGACGGTGTCTCGTGCAGGGTCTCTTCTTCCACGGCCGCCACTGCTGAGACGTCAAGTTGACGACATCACCGACCGTGTTGAGGGGCCGTTGATCCGGCATGCTCGCCCGGTTCCCGCCAACCAGCGGCCTGCGTCTGCTGGCTGGCTACTCGTCGTAGAACTGTCTCGCCTCAGCCCTCTCCTGAGATCCGGTTCGGTGCGGCATGTCAACTTCGTAACGTGGGAGCACCCTTCACGAGTTGTTCCGATTCCCTCGGAGTCTCACCGCAAGAATCCGGGCCAGCCCGGCCAGGAGTTCGGGTGACTTCGAGTCATCCCCTCGCAAACTCACGGCTTCCTCAGCGTCGCCTGTGTGATCGTTGCGGCTGCTGGGCCGGCGGGGCCAAGGCATGGCGCCGTGTCACGGCAAGTCCGCCTGTCACCAGGAACATGACCTAGGAGGGGAAAGAAATGAAGAGAGCCAAGAGGGGGCTGCTCGGTCACCTGCCCGCTCCCGTCCCGGCAGCCGCGCCCAGCTCCGCACACGCAGGCCGGGGCTGGTGGTGCACCGCGGCGGGCCCGCAGGCCCGGGGAGAGACGTCGCACTGAGTCTCCCTCGACACGAATGGTCCTTCGCGGCCGGGGCGTTCGGCGGAACCGGCGTAGGCCGTTCTCCCGCTCACTTCAGTTTGTCGAAGTTCAGCACCACATCGGGTTCGGTGAAGAACTCCCAGATCGCGATCATCGCAATGACCTGGGCAATGAGATAGGCGACCTGCAGCGAGTAGTACCGCATCTGATAGATGGACAGCAGCAGACCGAGTCGGCTCTGCCAGTAGCGCCTTTCGCCCCGGAAGGTGTCGAAGTCCATGGCGATGGCGGTGACGGTGAGGACGAACAGCATCGCCGACACTTCCAGGGGCAGGTTGGCGGCGCCCTCATCGGTGAACTGGTACATCAGCGCATCCACGGCGCTGAGCAGGGTGAACGCGGCTGTCACGGGAATGGCCTTGGCGGCGCCTCGTCGTCCCGGCAGATGCCGCCACAGCACGCCCATGACGAATGCCGCACCGAGCCACGTCGCCATCCAGTACGTGAAATTCGTGAGGATGCCCGGGACGCCGAAGGGGTACAGGAGGGTCGACTGCCACGCCTCCCCCTTGACCGTCCAGGCCCAGGTCATCAGCAAGGACGCAGGTACGGACGGGGCCAGGGCCAGCATGGCGCAACGGCTTCCGTTGGCCCACCAGTCGTCCCGGGGCCCCAGCGCCAGGGCTCCGTCCACCACGGACATCCTGGACGGCAGCCGGTCGGGGCCCGCAGGCGTCGGCCAGTTGTGCAGCTTCCTCAGCTTACGTTCCAGGTCGCCACGCTTCGGCGGTACGTCGCCGAACATCCCCTGGTCCAGTCGGCGGAGGACGGCATGAGTCTCGCGATAGGCACGGGACTTCTTCAACAGCCGGTTCCGGGAGGCGGAATCCAGGAAGTCCGCCAGCGGCCGGCCGGATCTCTCCAGCGGCTGGTCGAGCACGGACCGCCGGATAAACGGATGCACCGTCCAGTAGAGGGACAGGAGCAGGACGGGCTGCCACAGGACACTGAGAACCGAGCTGCCCAGGTAGTACCCGCTGAAGGTTGTCACCACATGAGCGAAGAAGACGAGGAGAAGCAGCCGGTCCACCCGGTCTTCGAACGGGGAGACCGCGGACGGTGAGTGCCAGGTGCGCAGGACCGACAGAATCGCCACGGCGCTGAGAAGCCAGGTGGACGAGAGCAGCCACGTCTGCCCGTGGGAGAGCGCCCTCATCGTCTCCCACACGAATTCGTTCCGGTGGGCCATCCCGAAAGCGGGATGCGTACGGTCGCTCAGCCAGACCGCGCGTTGCCAGTTGCGTTCCTGGACGAGGCCGAAGAAGACGGCGACGACGATCGTCCAGACCAGAATGATGGGTCCGGCGACGCGGAGTCTGAGGATCCGGTTGTTTCCGGGGAACTTCCGGCTCGGCGGCAGCAGCCCCCCGTCGGATGCCAGACGCCAGGCGGCGGCGGTTAAGCCGAGCGCAATGAGGGCCATCAGACAGGCGGAAGCGATGCTCAGGGCCGTCTGCGCGGTCACGGACGCTTCGTAAGTGCCGTGTGACGGTATTCGCAGACCGAAGGGGTCGGTGCCGACGGCGACGACCACGGGCGGTACGGCGAGGGCGGCGGCTGCCACCAGGATCCGTCGCGGGGGTCCGGCGACGACGAGGAGAACCCCGGCGGCCATGAGGGCGACCACGCTGCTGAACAGGATCTCCGCGTGCTGTGTGAGCTCTGCGACATCGTACTGGCCCAGCAGGCCGTTGATCACGTTCAGTACGTTCAGCACCACCAGCGCCATGGCCCACACGGAGAGATTGCGCAGGGTCCGGGCCCGGACCGGGCCGGGAACCGCCGGGCGTTTGCGGTAGAGCACGCATACGTACACCAGCAGAATCGCTGTCACCACCGTGGGCGCCAGGGTCCCAGCCCGGTCCAGAGACACGACGGTGTTCCGGTGGGTCTGCGCTGCCCAGGAACGCTGCCAGGACGGTCTGAGGGAGACGGTCACGGAAGGCGGCGAACTCGCCTTGGTACCGCCGGACGTCGTGGCGCCCCCGGAGTCCGGAACCCGGGCTTTCCCTTCAGGAGCCTTCCGGGTGGACTCCTTCAGCGCTGCCGGACGCCAGATCAGGGCCGTCGCTCCCCGCCCGCTGTCCGGTAGGGGCCGGGCCGCCTCGGCGCCCCGCCCGCCAGGGTCCACCATGATCTCGTCCCAGCGGGCACCCGCCAGGGCGGCCGGGAGACTCAGCCGGATCGTCCACAACTCCGCCCCCGCACGGATCCGCCAGATGCCGACATGGATGTCATCACCGTGGATGTCGACCCAGGAGTACGTCCGGTCGACAACCCTCACGCTTCCGTCCGCCGTCGAAGTCACCTTCGGCGTCCCGCTGCGGTGCTCCCGCCAGTGGCGCTGCTGGCCGGGCTCCCGTCGGGTCAGACAGGACATCGCCCTGATGTAGCGGTCGCTGTCCTCGCCCAGGAGCAGGTCCCGTGCCAGGGGCCAGGTCCCGGTCACCCGTATCGTCAGCTCGCTGACGATCTTGCTGTAGGTCCTGTCGCGGTGCTCCAGCCGTACCCACGTGCTCGCCCGCGCCGTCTTAAGTAAGTCCGTCCGGCAGATGTCGGCTGACTGAGGTAAGGAAAGGGCGGCAGGGGGCGGGTACGCACGTGGGTCCGCCGAAGCGGGGCCGACTGCGGACAACAGCAGGAGAAGGGCCCACAGGCCCGTCGAAGCAACCCTGGCCAACGCGCGTTGGTCCATCACAGAACTGCCCCCCCGAGCGGAATCCGTGCCCACCATCATGGGACACGGGGACCCGGCGCACAGGCGATACGGCGAAGGCCACCGGGACCTTCGGTCTGGCCGGGCTACGCACGCGGTTAGAGGAACACCCCCACGCGGTAGGGAGGGACGATCTCGACCTGGCGGGCGTGCTGCTGGACGCCGGAACACCCCCCACGCGGTGGGGAGGGACCGATCGGCGGCGATGAGCCCGTTGATGGACAGCGGAACACCCCCACGCAGTGGGGAGGGACGGGGTTCGGCGTGTGGTCGGCGGTCAGCGGGTCGGAACACCCCCACGCGGTGGGGAGGGACTACTCCTGTCACGCGACGACGGTGAATCCGTACGGAACACCCCCACGCGGTGGGGAAAGACCGGGAGACCGCCCCCATCGCCCAGAAAGAACCCGGAACACCCCCACGCGGTGGGGAGGGACGAACCCGCGATCTGGCACGTCGCCGCCGAGGACGGAACACCCCCACGCGGTGGGGAGGGACTCCTTGCTCGGCCACCAGCTCGTGAAGAAGGGCGGAACACCCCCACGCGGTGGGGAGGGACGTGTGGTAGACGGTGGCTCCGGCGAGCGCCGTCGGAACACCCCCACGCGGTGGGGAGGGCCGCACACGTGCGATCACGAGCACCTCTGGCATCGGAACACCCCCACGCGGTGGGGAGGGACCCGCCACTGCCGATCCGGCCATACCGAATTCCCGGAACACCCCCACGCGGTGGGGAGGGACTGGTCCGTCGACGAGCGCAGGCACACGATCGCCGGAACACCCCCACGCGGTGGGGAGGGACTTCGTGCGGTGACCGGCGGCCTCGCGGCGGAGCGGAACACCCCCACGCGGTGGGGAGGGGCCGTCAGCGGACGTGCGGCGGCTGGGAGTACGACGGAACACCCCCACGCGGTGGGGAGGGACACGGCCGCGAGTTGCAGGAACCCGCCGGTGACCGGAACACCCCCACGCGGTGGGGAGGGACCGGGTAATCCAGTTCAGCGGCGGCCTCGGCAGCGGAACACCCCCACGCGGTGGGGAGGGAGGTGGCGAGGAAGGCGGCCAGGGTGCCGTCCTGCGGAACACCCCCACGCGGTGGGGAGGGAGGCCGAAACCGTCCGGGCATCCACCGCGACGACCGGAACACCCCCACGCGGTGGGGAGGGACGGGGCGCTGGTCACCGGGGACGAGCCCGCCGACGGAACACCCCCACGCGGTGGGGAGGGACGACCGGCTGGTCGGTGACGCCGTCGTAGACCGCGGAACACCCCCACGCGGTGGGGAGGGACCGCAAGGAGTTCGAACACGCCGTCCGTACCGCCGGAACACCCCCACGCGGTGGGGAGGGACAGCTCGGGGAAGAGCCGGGTCCCCTCACGGTCCGGAACACCCCCACGCGGTGGGGAGGGACGGATGTGAATAAGGGTGAAGGGCATCGGATTCCGGAACACCCCCACGCGGTGGGGAGGGACTACCCACGGTCAGTGATTTCATCGGCCACGTGCGGAACACCCCCACGCGGTGGGGAGGGACCACTCGTTGTTGGGCGCGCTGTACGAGCTGGTCGGAACACCCCCACGCGGTGGGGAGGGACTTGAACGACTCCACCCCGAACATCTCCATCATCGGAACACCCCCACGCGGTGGGGAGGGACATCGACATCAGCGCGTGGGGTACCGACGTAGACGGAACACCCCCACGCGGTGGGGAGGGACCTGGGTGAGCCCGGCCCCGGCGCCGACGTCGACGGAACACCCCCACGCGGTGGGGAGGGACGACGGCGACGACTCCGAGGAGAGCGACCTCAACGGAACACCCCCACGCGGTGGGGAGGGACGCGCCCGGAGACCCGGACGACCGTTCCGTCGGGGGAACACCCCCACGCGGTGGGGAGGGACTCTTTCTGACCTGCGCTTTAGGGGCGGGTTTGCCGTTCCTTTGCCGAAGTCATGGTTCCTCCTGGTGCGGTTTGGATCACTGTAGCGGTGGTGTATCGGTTCGGGGTGCCGGTGGGCGTGGGGGCCTGCTTGCCGTGGGGTCGGTGTGGGCCGGGTGGTAGCGGGCTGGGGGTCGTGTCGGTGGGTTCTGCTTGACTCGTTGCCGGTAGGCGTGAAGGGCGGTGCGGTGTGGAGTCGTTCGGAGCTGTCGTGGACGAGTCGCTGTGGGCGAAATCAAGGGGGCTGGATCCGGCGTTGCCTCCCTATCCGCTGGTGAGGCATCTGGTGGATACGGCCGCTATGGCGCTGCATGTGTGGGACGTGTATCTGTCGGAGGGGCAGCGCGGGAGTATCGGGCGGGGGCTGGGGGTTGCCGGTGAGCCCGAACGGGCCAGGAGTTTGGTGGGTTTGTGTGCCGGGCTGCACGATATCGGGAAGATCTCCGGGTTCCAGTTCTGCTCGCGGCACGGACGCGATCACCTGGGCGCCCGGTTCGGACCGGACCGGCGCGAGATGGAGACGGACCGTCTCGGACACGACGTCGCCGGCATGGAGGCAGCCGCGGAAGTACTGGAGATCCTCGGCTTCGTCCCGGGGTCCGCGGCCATCGACCGGACCGCGGAGACCGCTGACACAGGCTGCCGTCGGCAGTTGTCGATGGCTGCGGTTCAGGCCGTCCGCCGAGTTTTCCCCGCGCGGACACCTGATTGGCTGAGCGTGAATTGTTCCCGACAGCATCTCGTGTTCGTCGGTACCGTCCAGGCTGCCGTGGGAGGGCATGTCCTCCTGAGGTGGCATTTTGTGACCGGCCTGTTGGAGCGAGTGGTGCCAGGGTACGGGGCCGACCGGCGCGGCGGTGCAGACTGGCCGGAGCCGGGCTCATGGGCTGCTCTGGGGACCATCTGGGGACCACACGGTGTGCCTTGTGGCGATCGCTAGGCTCTCGTAAGCACTTCTTCCGCCCGCCTTAAGTGCACTATGTCAGGAAAATACTTCCGGCCTATACTCCTGGGGGTCAAGGGGTCGCAGGTTCAAATCCTGTCGTCCCGACCAGCGTTTTCGCAGGTCGTAGGCGGTATCGGAGTAATCCGGTACCGCCTTTTGGTGTTTTTTGGGACCGACTGGGGACCTGGGGGTCCAGCGGCGCCCGGCGGGTGCCGCCGGGGGCGCGTGCAGGGTGGGTGATGCGCGGACGGAGCTGAGGTAGGCGCTGGGGGATGGGCCGGACTCGGTGATCTTGTGCATGTCGGGGTCCCCGGTCACGCAATGCCACCGAAGATCCACGTCGTGCGTCATCGGGAAGAAGACGGGCCGCGGGGAACCCCGCGCCCTGTCCCGTCTCAGGGGTGCTGTCAGTACCCGGGTTTAGGCTCGCAAGCCCACGAGGATAGGGGAGTTCCGTGCGCGATTACGCGCTGACCGCTGATGTCCCTCTGGGCCCGTTCGAGGGGACAGCGATCACGGCCTACTCGGCCAGAGGGAAGAACGCCAAGCTTCACGCTTCGGCGAGCTGCACCCTGCTGCGGACGAGTGACGTGGTGACGGCACAGGTTCCGCTGAACGCGGCGATGGTTCATCGCATGTGCACGCGCTGCGCGGAATGGGGTTCCTGGGCGCGGCCGACGACCGGACTCGGTGTCTTTCTGAAGTCCCTGGGCGGATCAGGACTTCTTTACCAATTGCGGTCGTACACGGCTCCCGATGACGACGATGAGGACGAGCGATGGGACGGAGCGGAGTTGGCCGCCGCGGTTGAACTTCTGCGTCCGCGCCCCGAAGGCGCGGATGACGAGGTGGAAGTGGCTCCCGGCGGGCGGGACGCCCGTGAGGATGCCGAACGGCTCAGGGACTTGGTGTTCTCCACCTGGCGCGGGGCGGCGACGAGCCTGCACCGGGCACAGGTGACTGCGGCCGGATTTCCCTGGCTGGAGCAGTGGGCGGAGCCGAAGCTGGCTCTGAAGAGGCAGTACCTGGAGGCGCTGCGAACGCAAGCGGCACGGTTCGTCGACCCGGACGGGCTTCTGGCCGCAGCCGCCGTGGTCGACATGAACGATCCGGAACTTCCGGTGGACGACGACGCGTTCGCGGTGCTCGGAAAGAGCCACGAGATCACCAGCGGCCTGAAGGAACTGTGGAGCAAGTGGCGGGTCAAAGCCGCGAGCGGCTGGGACGATCCCCGCCGACGCTCGTACATCGCCTACAGCCTCACGCACCGGATCCGGAGCAACCGGAAGGGATACGAGCAAGCACTCGTCGGCGCTCGAGCCCTCGTTGATTCCTGGGAGGAACAAGCCCGTGCTGTCGCCGGGGCCGACTCAGGTCCGGCCAGGCTGTTGACCCTCCACCTGCCGGAGATCCGGAACGACAGCGCCCGCCGGGGCGATGGCGGCTTCCTCGACGCGCTGAGTCCCTGGACCATCGGTGTCCTGGTCACCTGCCTCACCGATGCCGACTGGGGACGCCGTACTGTCACGCTCCGAGCCCCCGCCCTCATCGCCGACCGGCTGACCGCTGATGGTGGCGTAGTCGCCGTGGAAACTCACGCCGAAGGGAAGGACCGGTCGGCGGCTCCCGGGACGATGAGGCGACCGAGTTGTCTCCAGCCCGGGGTTTTCGACGACACGCCCGTCTTCGGCCGACACCCCGTCACGAAGGACCACCTGCGCGCACTGCACGAGGCCCTGCCCCACGCCGACCGGTTCTACATCGTCTTCTCACCCAGCGGCGGAGTCGAGACTCTGCCGCTGGCGGTGGTGGAGGCGCGGCTGGCCCAAGGCTGGCAGGGTGCCGTCGTCGCCGGTGTCTCGGACCTTCCCGTAGGTGTGATCGAGCCATGGGTGGCGGAGATCGGACCGAGGCCCTCATCGGAAGGGAGTATCTGGCCCGAGCCTGTCCACGACGTGCATGACGCCCGGTTCGGTGCGGAACTCGGGCTCGCAGCAGGAGCGCAGAGGGCCGCCTGGCTGCCCTATGACGATCGCGACAGGGAACGCAGCCTGCGCCTCCTCGCCATGGCCCGCGGCGTCCCCGACCTGCGGACCCTCGACAGTGGCCACGACCACGACGGACGTGCCCGCACGCTGCCCCACGCGGTGTGGCAAGGACTGCTCAGCGACGGGCAGCTGGACCTCGAACCGTTCGAACAGCCCACCGAGGACCGGTGGACCGGTGGGAGCGGGATTCCGCTGGGTGTCCTGGCCGACGTCCAGGTGTATGCCGTGAACGCCGATCCGCGGTACGAGGGCAAGGGGCACTCGCCGCTGTGCCGGCATTCCCGGGAGCGCGGTGTCGCCGAAGGGGACGACCTGCTGACCGTCTCGGATCTGGTCGTCCGCGACGACTTCGACTGGTGCGGCAAGTGCGGCGGCTACGCGGTGCGCAGGCTGACCGACACCCAGCTTTCCTACTACCGTGCGGCACACCGGCTCCACGACATCGCCCAGCAGCTGGACCGTGGGCGGGACGGCTGTGACCGCGTCGATGCCGGGGTGCTCGGTGACCGGTTGAGCGAACTGGCGGACTGGCATCCCATCGGTGAGGAGAGCTGGTACACCGCTGCTTCACGGCGGTGGCGGCGGATCGTTCACGACCTGCGGACCAAAGCGGAAGAAGCACATTGCCACGGCACCCGTTGAGGACTCGCTGTTGTGTCGCTGCCGGTGAATACCGTGGGCGACGGACACCGGAAGGCGCGGCCCGAGACCCCCGTCCCCTGGCCGCGCCGTCCGGCGGTCCACCGCGCGCCCCGGAGCGTGCCGGAGCCGCGGTGGCGGTACTCCCTAGAACTGCCCTCGGTTCAGGGCTGTCTGGAGAGCACGGATCGTGGCGGGGCCCCACGCCCCGTCCACCGTCAGTCCGGCGGCGGTCATCCGGTTGAGGTGGGTTTGCAGCGCCCGGTACGTTCCGGGCCCGGCGGCCCCGTCGACCACCAGTCCGGCGCCGCTCCAGGCGTTCAGATGGCGCTGGAGGCCGCGGACCGAGTTCGGGCCCCACGCCCCGTCCACGGTCACCCCGATGACCCGCTGGGTCGCCCGGATGGTCGCCGGTCCGAAGCCGCCGTCGACCGTGAGGCCCGCGCCATTGTCCTCGACACCCGCGTACGCGGCTTCGGTGGCGGGTCCCCAGAGGCCGTCGGCGCCGACGCCGACCCGGGTCTGGAGCCAGCGGACTCCGGCGGCGGTGTTGGG